>NZ_JCACKG010000160.1:0-5071 GCF_059505265.1 Myxacorys chilensis
ATGGCACTTTACATTACTCTAGCTTGTACCTCATTAGGCTGGAAAAGGCTGTATACTGATCGGAAAACATATGTCCGTCAGCAGTGGGAGCAAATCGATAAGAGTGGACAATGTTATCAATTGATGGAATTCTTACTAATTCTAGCTTTTTGCCAATTTCTTTAATAAGTGCTGTAAATATTAGAAAGTCTAGTGGATCAAGCTGTGTAGAAACCCGAAAGCCAAAACGATGCTTTGGAACTAAACACCGCCTAAATGGTCTAACCTTCCACTCTACAATGTCTATTTCTTGAATTGACTTCTTAATATTTTCCCAATCATCAGCAATTGCGTGAAACTCAAAAACTTCAGGAAAAATGTCAGTGTCACCCACCGTAAGTGCATGCTTTAAAGCCCAGTTCAAAGCAGCATCCGTAAGTTGTAATGGCATGATTCTTCTATGTTCCCTTTGATAGTAGCAGAGTAGGCACAACTCATGATTGGACGGATCTATTTCGCCCAATTCTGTATATCTCCTCTGCATTGAGATCTCAGACAGACAGGGATCTGCATAACTCCTAAATTAGAACATGATCCAGACTGAGTATCTGTATATCTCCCCAAATTAGACGATTACACAAACAGTTCGATGTACAACACTCCAATTAAGGAATGCTTGGGTTACATCGACTTACGCTTCCGTCATACCGACTTAGGCTATAGCTATATCGACTTACGCTACGGCTGCATTGACTTACGCTACGGCTACATCGACTTACGCTACGGCTACATCGACTTACGCTACGGCATTACCGAGTAACGCTACGGCATTACCGAGTAACGCTTCCGTTATACCGACTTGCGCTACGGCAGACCTAAGTAATACTTCCGTTATACCGACTTACGCTATAGCGTTGCCGAGTAACGAGCGATCGCTCGTTACTCGGGAATGTCAATCGCTATGAACAAATCTGTTCTTAACAAAGGATTGACTCTCGCCATCAATCCCGCTATGCTTTCCGGTTAAGATTACTCTCCCATCATCGGGAAGCGATCCTGACAACCCATTGGTCTAGCCATCAAACGCCATCTAAGGCTGCGCGAACAACCTTAGACAGCTAACCCACCAAACTGGTATAAGCAGTTGGGCAGGCTGAGGATGCATTTTAGCACCCCTCGTAGCCACCCCACTTTTTCCTGCGTGGGGTGGCTAGATTTTTTGGGGGGTCTTGCCTGTCAAGTCCCCAAAAACTAGGAGCTAAAAGCATGGATACCACAATGTTTAACCGCGCCACTCGGCTATTTCCCAATCCCTACGAAGGACATTCCGATTGGGATCGAGTGTTGTTGTTACTCATTAGCACCCCCGACGGTGTGAAGGATACGATTTCCAATCTTCACGCCCGCCATTTTGCAGTCGCAGGGGCATGGAGTCCGCCGTTACCCATTCCCGATTCGCTCGAAGTCATGAGCGTACTATCGCGGCGGTATCGGCGGTAATCCCATTTTCAATCATTTCTAGTTCCCTTCTCCCGCAGGAGAAGGGGCTAGGGAAGGTCTTCGACCCACTTCGTGAGGAGGGCGGAAGGCTCAAACGTAGTCCGAGCCATGTGCGGTTTTATCTAATTCACACTCCTTAACCGGCACTTACAGCTAACTTCTCCTCCTCATCTTTCGAGAGCACGCGACCTTCATCTTCAAATCCAGTAATTTGATTGAAGTTGAGATAGCGGTAGAGATCCGCTGCAAACGGATCAATCTTGTGCTTCACAATGTTCATGTATTCCTCAACCGTAGGCATCTTGCCCAAGAGCGCACAGACCGCCGCTAGTTCCGCAGAGCCAAGATACACCTGAGCGCCATTGCCTAAGCGGTTGTTGAAGTTGCGCGTCGAAGTGGAGAACACCGTCGAACCATCGGCAACACGAGCTTGGTTACCCATACAGAGCGAACATCCCGGCATCTCGGTTCTCGCTCCAGCCGCTGCAAATACCCCATACACGCCTTCTTCTCGAAGCTGTTGTTCATCCATCCGAGTCGGCGGCGCAACCCACAGCCGCACCTTCACTGTGCCTGCCCCTTCGAGAATCTTGGCAGCCGCTCGGTAATGCCCAATGTTCGTCATGCATGAGCCAATGAAGACTTCCTCAATCGAGTCGCCTGCACATTCGGACATCAGTTTAATGTTGTCCGGATCGTTCGGAGCCGCAACAAGCGGTTCTGTGATTTGATCCAAGTCCACTTCGATGATGTCTGCATAGTCTGCATCGGGATCGGCTTGCAGCAAGTGAGGATTGGCTAACCAGTCTTCCATTTTGCGAACACGGCGTAGAATCGTGCGGGCATCGCCGTACCCACGCGCCACCATGTTTTTGAGCAAGGCAACGTTCGATCGCAGATATTCTGAAACCGTGTCAATGCTAAGCGCGATCGTACATCCAGCGGCAGAACGTTCTGCGGTCGCATCCGTTAGCTCAAACGCCTGCTCTAGCTTGAGATCCGGCAGTCCTTCCATCTCAATAATTTTGCCAGAATAAACGTTTTTCTTGTTTTCCTTGGCCACGTTTAGCTTGCCGTTCTGCATTGCAACATACGGAATCGCATTCACAATGTCGCGCAGGGTTACACCTGGTTGCAGCGTGCCATTAAAGCGCACCAAAATCGATTCGGGCATATCCAACGGCATGGCTCCTAGCGCGGCAGCAAATGCAACCAAACCAGATCCGGCAGGAAATGAGATGCCAAGCGGGAACCGAGTATGCGAGTCGCCCCCGGTTCCAACCGTATCCGGCAGTAGCATCCGGTTGAGCCACGAGTGAATGATGCCATCGCCTGGACGCAGCGAGACACCACCCCGAGAATTAATAAAATCGGGTAAATCGTGATGTGTTGTAATGTCAACAGGTTTGGGATAGGCAGCGGTATGACAAAAGCTCTGCATCACCAGATCAGCGCTAAATCCAAGACATGCTAACTCTTTTAGCTCATCGCGGGTCATCGGCCCTGTCGTATCTTGAGATCCTACGGTGGTCATGACAGGCTCGCACGAGGTTCCAGGACGCACCCCCGGAAGACCGCAAGCTTTGCCAACCATTTTTTGAGCTAAGGTGAACCCTTTACCCGTGTCTTGGGGCAGTTGAGGACGAACAAACAACTCGCTCGGAGCAAGCCCTAACGCAATGCGAGTTTTGTCAGTCAAGGTGCGACCAATCAACAGCGGAATCCGTCCACCGGCTTGCACTTCATTTAAGATGGTGTCCGGCTTGAGCGTAAACGTCGAAACGGCCTCGCCCGCTTCGTTTGTAATCTCACCTTTGTAGGGATAGATCGTAATGATGTCGCCAGTGTGCAGTTGCGTCACATCACATTCGATCGGCAATGCTCCCGAATCTTCGGCAGTGTTGAAGAAAATCGGCGCGATTTTGCCGCCCAAAATATAGCCGCCCGATCGCTTATTCGGCACAAACGGAATATCATCGCCTACATGCCACAGCACCGAGTTGATGGCGGACTTGCGAGACGATCCGGTTCCTACCACATCGCCGACATAGGCGACCGGATGCCCTTTTTGCTTCAATTCTGCGATCGTTTCTAGCGATCCTGGCTGACGGGTTTCTAGCATAGCTAAGGCATGCAGCGGAATGTCAGGGCGGGTGGTCGCTTGAGTTGCGGGAGACAGATCATCGGTGTTCGTTTCTCCTGGCACTTTAAACACCGTTACCGTAATTGCCTCTGGTAGTTGAGGACGGTGAGTAAACCAGTCTGCGTTTGCCCAAGAGTCCATCACTTGCTTGGCAAACGCATTGCCGCTGCTGGCTAGTTCTTCCACATCGTGAAAGGCGTCGTAGACTAACAGGGTTTTGCTAAGGGCAGCTACCGCCGTTGCTGCAATGTCTGCATCCGGATCTTTTAGCAGTTCGATCAATGAATGCACGTTGTAGCCGCCCATCATCGTACCGAGCAGTTGAACAGCCTCTTGGCGCGAGACGAGCGGGCTGCTCGCTTCACCTTTAGCGATCGCGCTCAAAAATCCTGCCTTGATGTAGGCCGCTTGATCGACTCCCGGCGGAATGCGATCGCGCAGTAAGCTGAGCAAAAACTCTTCTTCACCCGCTGGCGGATGCTTCAGGAGTTCGCATAAGTCAGAGGTTTGTTGAGCGCTCAAAGGCAAAGGAGGAATGCCCTGAGCAGAACGTTCGGCAGCGTGTTGACGGTAGGATTCAAGCATGATGGAGTTCTTACTTGTAGGTTCAATTGGCATTCTAAAGATTGTGCGGCTTCAAGCAGGGCAGTTTCAACTATATGGTCAATTTATGTTGACATCTCAGTGTGTTGACATCTCAGACAGATTAAATTTTCTGCCGAAATTCTAGAGCGGCGTCAAGCGGATCATCTGCAACTGCATACTTCGCTAACAGGTGGAGATTCAAATCAGGCAAGATCTCACTTCTTCCAATCTGTTCGTATCCAGTTTCGCGCAAGTGATGAACCTCAAAGTGATCCGTCTTAAAAAACTACACCTCCTGAACCTGTAAGCGTCGGTAGACTTCTGACGTATCAATGCTGCCGCTTGTAACCACAACTTCAATGACGAGATCAGGAAACTCTTTATTCGTTCCAATGCAGTAGGATTCATCTGGTTCTGCTCCACCTCGTTTGGCCTGATTACGGAGCGTTGTAGATCCCATTGGAAAGTACCGAATGCGCTTTGCTTTAAAGTAGTCCTCTAGCAGAGAGCCAATATTTGTTTTCCGATCTTCGTGACGGCGGCTAGGCGACATGAATTCTAAAATTCCATCGAGGTACGTAATGCGGTAGGTGGAGGTATCGCCACGTTCTAAGAGCAATTCTTCGTACTGCTCCCAACTGACGCCACTAATGATTTGCCGTTCTTCTGGATCGTCTGCCTGAAGTCGAGTGAGCCAATCTTGAAGCAGAACCATTACTGTATTCCTCACTACTAGTTCTATCGTAAGCGATCGCTCTATCACTAGAGAGTGGTATGCACGTTTCATTAAGCTAAAGGCACGACGAGCAAGGCTTGAAATGACACCCAAAAATCGGACAGGGAGCTAAGAGTAGTATCCTTGTT
>NZ_JCACKG010000161.1:0-5065 GCF_059505265.1 Myxacorys chilensis
CGTATCAGTTCAACTCTTCAGCTGCAATTATGAAGAAACGTATGCGTTCGCCCTACAAACGTGACCATTTGCAATACTTCATTTGAGGAGTGGAGCCTAGAAGCCAAGCAGTTTAATGCCGTTCTCTCTGCCAATGCTTTTCACTGGCTATCACTACTTGTTTGAAAAACTATTAAAGAGCCAAAATAGTTATTTGACAAGCAACTCAGCCTATTTAGATGCTCAGCTTTAATAAATAGATTTGAGCACCATAATAAATATTTGAAGGGTGTGGCTCGCCTCTGTTGTCCTATAACTAGTTGAATTTCGAATTACTTAGATTTGCACAAATATATTGTCGAACCTACCTCTTTTCGCATTGCCATTAGAACATACTTCATGTAGTCTAATCGTACTGACGTACTAATTCCATGACTCAATATGACTCTGCCGCTGCTGCCAGTTACTTGATTGACCGAGACGAACTTTTACGGATTCGCAATTGAAGGCTTCTGACGAGCGACCGTGACTATGTCTTTTTTGCCTTGCAGGTGGATGATCCTAGCAAGCCCAATCCTGCAATTGATGTCGTTGTCTTCTGCAATCGCTGGGAACTGGATGAGGGTGATTTATACAAAGCGCTAGGCGATCTGCGGAAGAAGGGAATTATCGTGTCTATTGCTAGCCAGCTGAACCTTCAACTCTCCTGATGGATCTAACCGTCTCTGCACGATCGAACTTCTGGGAGGCGCGGCAACTCATCAAAGACTAGCAGATGACCTTGACGTAACAACTAATAAGCCCTGAGCAGTTGCTCAGGGCTCGTTTTGATAAATGCTAGCCTAATCAGGTGGCCGGCGGTTTTGAATGTCCTTCCATCATGAACCAATCGGTTCTTCAGGCATAGCGACAACTTACCCAAGTTATGCCCGATTTCACCTGGGTAGCTTCTGGAGAGTGTTTCAAGCGCATCGACAAGATAAGTCGGGTTCAGCCGCCGCGAAAGAGGTGAATTGCCTCGATCGCATCGTTGTAGGTCAAAGGTCGGCGAGCAATCGGGCGGCTCAGTTCGAGTCCTCGGAGAATCGTCGCTTGGTCCGCAAGGGACAGCTCCAAGTTGAAGCGTCCGTTCAGAAACTCGATCAACTCGCTCATCGGCAGTAAGCCGAGCGATAAGCCGAGGTCAAAGCGATCTGCGAGCGAGAGCTCTTGCCCGATACACGGCGTCAGGAAGTCGCGCAAGCGTCGCCAGTGGTCCAAATTTTGACGCGTTTGGCTGGCGCACAGCCGACTCAGAAATTGGGGGTCATCCGCGATCGTCTCGTTCAGTAACTGCTGAGCACCAAGGTCCAGGAGTTGCGATCGCAGCGCGGCTGGCAGGTCCGAGTCAAGATGGGGTAGCTCTTGAGCCATTGCGGCTGTGATTTGATCCAAGGAGCGAGCATAGAATCCGTGCAATCCCTGTTTCAAGTCCGCTTCGCTCTGGCTGGAGTTGATTAAGGTATTAAAGTAATCGCTCAGCATCGGATCAGCGGGCGAGGTGTAGCGAAGGTCAGTCTGGGCGGTGCGTCGCCAGCGCTCGTGGTGTCGGCGCGCTGCCTTGAACTTGTGATTAAGCTCGGATTGAAGCGCTGCCAACCGAATGGCAAATGGTCCTGATCGCCCCTGCCCATCGTGTGCAGTAGACATGGATAAAGTATTCAGTTGTTGGGTTAGTGATACTTATATTATACCAAAAAATTATAATCTAGGCAAATCCTGCAACTCAAGACTACAAACAAGAGTGAGTATAGGCAGATGAAACCATGAGAAGCTTATGAAGACGTTTAGCCAACATTCGGTCAAGCTGAGCTTACTGGAGTCACAAAATCCTCGCGCATCCATCCCATTGCACCTGAGGCCTTAAAGCGTATCTGATGCCATTAATACCGTTCACTAAGCGATCTCTCTAATATCCGGTCTACCAAAATCAATTCCTACTGGATTACAACCCACAAAGCTCACTGAATCCTCGTCCAGATAACCTGCGATCGCCATCTCAATCACTGCCTCAACAGGATAATCGAGCTGCGCTGCACACGTCAGCAGCCCTAATCTAATTTTTTCCGGTAGGGTATCTAGGAAGGCTTGAGCGGCTTCTGGCGATAAATGTTCGGTAGTGGCTTGCATCATCTTCCTCCTACTTAATAAGACTGTTATAGCGCGGTCGGGCACTCCGAATCATCAGTGTCTCAAGGTCTTCTGCACGTCGTAGAGATTGTAGTCCCAATCGTTCGATCGCAATCCCGATCTGATCGGGTGTGCAGTAATCGAGAAATGCCCAAAAAAAGGCTTTATGCCCATCCTTAAACCGTCGTCTAAGTTTAATCGCTTGTCCAATATACAGAATTCCTTCATTCTGATGACGAATGGCATACAGACCGGGGCAGGTTGGCAGATCTCGAAAGTCGCGGCTCAAGGAGTAGCATTCTTCAAATGGCATTGAGGAAAGGTTTTCAAGAATGGTTCGTGCTTCTCCTCGCAGAGAGTCGGTCATAGTTTAAATTCCAGCAAACGACCACCACCTCTACGCTTTGTCTTTGTCCTGAGTGTTTTGTTGGGAGTTCTTTCGAGCATTAATGGCGTCGGTGATGATTTGCTCCGCCAAAAAGCTCATAGATCGCTTTTCAGCCTCTGCCCACTTCGCTAATTCTTCCTTCACTTCAGCAGGCAGGTAGACCGTTAAATTCTCCTTGGACGTTGGCATAGAGGGGCTTGCAGACAGCCTCATGATCCTATCTCCTCTAACGTAAGTCTAGGTAAAGTACTTTACTGTACCCTACCTTAACCGCTATATGATAGAAATCAAAACCGGGGTTCTGACTCGCAATCTTCACCCCGGCTCCACCTTCGTTACAAAGGTCCTTCCATCATGTCAAAAACTATCGACCTTGGGGTTGGCTTCATTCCCCTTGCCCTGCCTCGCCTGATTGTTGCCCTTGGTCTAGGCAGTGCAATCGTATTCAGTGTTCCATCTCCAGGAAATTCCTACCGTCCTTTGAGCCGTGCAGAAATTAGAGCGTCAAATTCTTTGGACTACCCACAATCGGAGCGCTCCATGCTCAATCGGTTCGGTCGTCCCTTGTGGAGCGATGGGGATTACGACTACTACCCAACTCACGACAATGGCATGGCTCAAATTCCCTACGTTGGTAATCGCGCTCAAGGGACGAGGATCTATCAATGAACCGAACCTATGTAGGAGGAGGACTGGCGATCGCGGTGCTTCTAGTGGGGTGCGAACCTTCTGAATTGCATCCTGTTCCTGTCTTTGGAGGTGGCAGTAGTGGAGGGAGCTATAGCGCTCCGGCGGCGCGTCCCCTTCCAGCCGCGCCACCGAATCAGCAGATGCTGCAAGACCCAGAAGGGAATCTAGAGGACAACGGGATCGAGGTGGTGGCAGACAATGACACCCAGGCGCGGAACCAGTGTGAAGACATTGCGGCGAGTCGCAGTGATCCATGGACAATCGTAACCTGTCAGGGTTGCCGACTCCGCACTAAAACCACAGGCAAATATATCTGTACACTAAGGACAGAAATCGTCCCATTACCACCGGGAGAGACGCCATGAAGGAGAGTTTTAACCCCATTAAGGGCAAAGCTGGAGAGTTCCGAGTTGCCATCAATCTCACTGAGTTGGGCGATCGCTCTTGGGAGATTCTTATCCTCTCTCAGCAAGTCGGTTTCAATGCCCCGCAGTTTTCAACTCATACGCGCCATTCTGGAGCCGTTGAGGTATGGGCAATCATCCTGCAACAGTTCCATCGCTATGACGCAGATACGCGCTTTGTCGTGGATGTGTGGGATGAGCAGATCGACGAGTTAAGAAGGGCGATTGGGACGGACAATGAATTCAATTTGGTGGTGCTGTGCAACTTTGCTGAATATTTAGAGCCTGCGATCGCGTAGCAAGCTTCCTTTGGAATCGCATAGCAAGCTTCCTTCGGAATCGCATAAATCGCAGTTAAAATGCTTTAGAGCATTGACGGCACAAAACCAAACTCTTTAGACCTGTTGCCGTCGCAGGTCTTTTTTTGTGCAGGCTGGCTTGTAAACTGCTTCCTCCGGTTGCGTGGGTGCGTTCCTACCCAGACCCTCCCGTTGCAACAGGAATCGAAAACCAACGCAGGCGAGGCTATTCTACGCCTTGAATAACCCGTGTTAAGGGCTGCGAGAGCTTACGGGGTGACAGCGAAGCTAGAAAGCAGACTGGATGAGGGCAATGGCGCGTAAGCCTTTTAGGAAAAAGGGGCGCTTTTGGGGCTTGAGCCGCATGAGCTGGTCTGCCCAGTCCGACCAGGCATGCATCGAGTCAATCCACAGCGTTCCGTACAAGCCGATCCAAAAATTACTGTGCTGTTGAGGGGTACGATATTTGGGTTTGGGACGAGCGACGTAGTGTTGCACGTGTTTGCGACGAATGTGAGTGCCTCGGTCTGTGGCAATGGTGTAGGCGATGGCCATCAGACCGACGAGAGCCAAAAAGCGTGGGTCACTGACTTGGCAATCTTCCATGTGATAGCCCCCCGACTTGAAATCTTTGAACATCCCCTCAGTCTGTTTGCCGATTTGCCCTGATAAGAGGCAAAGGGCTATCGCAAAAAGTTATCCTCAGTGTTGAAGCTTTACTGAATTTGACCGCAATTGTGGACAGGGTACAGTCAGCTGAAAATACACTTCCTGAGGAAACGTTTGTATGTGTGAATCCTCCACTCCCCCCCGACCGAACCGATAATTCCCGACCCCTGGCATCGTCTTCCTATAGCAAATCGCCAGCGCGTGATGCAACTTCTGACGGAGATGATCGCGCTGGTGATGCAGGAGGAACGCCATGACGAGTACTAAAGGGACGTCTCCCTGGTATAGCCAAAAGATTTTAGCGCACCATTTAGAGCGTCTGGCGGTGGTGTATGTGCGGCAATCGACTGTGCAGCAAGTATTAGACCATCAAGAATCGGTAATGTCTCAGACATGTTGTTTGGGTCTAAATGACTAGGTTGTGTTGATAATTATGTGAAGTTGGGCTGAATAAGCTAAAAGGCGAT
>NZ_JCACKG010000162.1:0-5044 GCF_059505265.1 Myxacorys chilensis
GTGAACACTGGCAGCGATTGGGCAATACGATCGCGCAAATTACCACCGAAAAAGCTGGAATTCTTAAGCCGAATTGCCCTGCTGTGGTGGCGCTTTCAACGCTTCCTCAAGACGCTCAAACAGTCATTAATCAACGAATCGAAGCATTAGCTTGCCCTTTAATTTCGCCGCTTTTGAGTGAGCAGTTATCGAACGGGCAAATTCAATACGATGGCATTCAGTATCGCCCTCCCTTGCCAGGAGAGGTTCAGATGCAGAATGTAGGACTTGCGATCGCGACTCTCTTTCACCTCAGAAAAACTGGCTGGAATATTCCAGATGATTCAATCGTCAATGGAATCGAAAAAACAACGTGGGCAGGAAGATTACAGTGGTACAAATGGCAACAGACTGAACTCTTGATTGACGGAGCCCACAATCCTGCAAGCGCTAAAGTACTGCGAGATTACGTCAATACACTGAACGTAGCTTCTGTTCGTTGGGTAATGGGAATGCTATCAACCAAAGATCATGCAGACATATTCAAAGCTCTGCTAAATTCAGGAGATTCGCTTTATCTAGTTCCGGTTCCCGGTCACAGTTCTGCTGATCCAAGCTTGTTGGCTACGTTAGCAACAGAAATTTGCCCTGAGTTAATCCAGTGTCAGGTGCATGAAGATGTATTTGCAGGGCTAGATGCAGCGATCGGTGAAGAATTAGTCGTGTTGTGCGGCTCGCTATACCTGATTGGAGATTTTTTGGCAAAAACGCAACGATTATCCTAACGAGGTCATATGCATCAATATGCCAAGGATACGATCGCTATCGCGAATGTAATAGTCACTTAGATCAATCGAAGCAACGGAACCATGCAACTTAAGAAATTTCCAAATCTCGCCAGTTGTAACGGCTCCGTAGATTGTCTCAATCTGATTTTCCTCTTGACGATTAAATAGTTGTGCCGCATACATTTCAGCTACACATTGACCTAACCCTGCCTTGATATTTTCGTTTTTCGCTTCTACAATCGTGGCGATCGGAGCATTGATCAACAACTGTTCCTTAGAACGGCTCAGAATATAGTCGCAGTACCCCGTTAGATTTTGTTCTGAATCAACATTAAATTCTGTGCCAGAAAAGAAACTAATGGCAATGGGTGACTCTCGCCGGACTTCGAGTAGCATCGGGGTGATGATCAATTCTGATCGCGCCTTCTCAGTATTGACTGCAATCGCCAGAGGAACATTTTCTTTGAGCGTCGTGGTTAGTAAATCGCTGAGCGGCACAGCAGTAATCGTGGCAAACAGATCAAGCTGTTCATCAATTTCCAAAGCGAACTGCTTTTTGAGTTGACGCAACGTAAAGTCACTGTAAGCCACATCATTCCTCCACTATGAACTAGTTTTAGCTACGATCGCGCATTCCAAGTTTGGGCAGCGTCGTTCAGCGATTGCTCCACCGATTTCTGACCCAACATTGCCGCTTGCAAATTCTCATAGAGCGTCTTTTGCAATAGCTTGCCGTCCTTCATCACTGGAATTAGCACTTCAGCATCTTTAAGTTGACCCGCACTCACGATTCTTGCTTTGTCAATCGGGGTCGCGTTGGTAGGCATAGCTGTAAAGTAGCTGTCCGACGCCGCTTTGATGGTCGAAGGGAGAACGTTGGCTGCTTTCGCAAACGCAAGCTGGTTATCATTATTTGCCACAAACAGCGCAAACTTAAGGGCAGCATCCGGTTGGTCAGTGTCTTTTGGAATGACTAGATCCATCACGGCTACATTCTTCTTCTGGGTGTCACCCGTAATTTGAGCCGCAGATTCTGAAACTTGTGCGATCGTTGGCGCATTCTTAGCGATCGTTTTGAGAAACTCTGCGCCCGATGCCAAAACTGCCGTTCCACCTTGCTGATACAAATCAATGGCGTGCCGATGTCCTTCAGTCAACACTTCTTTTGGCATCAGCCCATTCTTGTAGAGGTCAACCCAATACTGAAACGCAGCTTTCCCCTGAGGAGAATTAAACGCGGCTTTCCCCTGAGCATCGACAAGCTGAACGCCCATTTGCACAAACGATTCTAGAATCTCGCCCGAATCACCTGGAACCGCCGTTGCAAAGAAGGCATATTTACCCGTTTTGTCTTTAATTTGTTTTGCCGCTTGAGCCAACTCTGCATAAGTCGCTGGAGGAGTGCTGACCCCAGACTGCTTGAGAATATTGGTGTTGTAGATCGCAACTCGCGTAGTCAAATACCACGGAATCCCAAACGTTTGATTGCCCAGGGTGCTGGCTTGCCAAATGTTAGGAAAATATTGTCCTTTGACATCGGCTGGAACTTTGTCATCTAGAGTCATCCAAGCGCCTCGCTCCGCCAATTGAGAGGCAAATCCGGGATTGAGGTTAGCCACATCAGGCGCAGTTTTGGCGGCCACCGCCGTTAGAATTTTGCGCTCCATTTCTGCCCACGGCACATCCACCCATCGCACTTTGATGCCAGAATTTTCCTTTTCAAACGTCGCAATCAAGGGTTTGAAATAGTCATCAAATTGCGGCGACAGTTGCATCGTCCAGAATTCGACTTCTCCTGTGCCAGAGGCTTGTGATCCTCCCGAGGAAACCTTTCCGGGGCTGCAACTCACCAGCCAGCTGAGGGCAATTCCTAACAGTGCAAAAACTCCAAAGGTTTTCCAAGTTTTCATTTGATACAACAGAAACTGATACAACAGAAACGAGGGGCGTAGATTAGTTTAATGTACTTGAGGACGAGGTATAGGGTCTGAAAGATGCGGGATTTGTAATTCTTTACCATGTTTGTTTCTCAGGACGTATTACATTCGACACTGTCTTGCCTTGTCGGTAACACCTGATTTCTTTCACTCAGTAGAGGTAAGACAGCGTCGGAAGCTTCATCCTAATGATCAAGCGTTAATGGGGAAACTGGAGATGAAAACTGCGATCGTTGTATTAGGATTAGTGCCTTTTGTGTCAGGGATCGCGATCGCGATGCAAGCTTCCCCTGGAGCAGCACAACTTTCTTATCCTTCCGCTGGAAATCGATCCAGTCTCTCGATTCCGAGTTCTTATCCAGAGTCGCAGTTGGGTATCAAGTCGCAGTACAGCCAACCATTCTATGGAGTTGAAAGCGGAGTCCCTGCTCCCACGGTGATTTTCGACCAGGCCGCTCCGACGTTGGAGGATTTGAGCCAGCCGGAATTTAGCCCGGACGACCCCTCTCGATTCTATTCTGAAGGTGTTGTGGGCGATTCTTTCTACCGTGGCAATACTAATCGCAGTGTGATTTATCCTGGTGTTCTTGCTCCCAATTCCAGTCTCATTCCCTCAACGGTTGCACCTAGCTATCCAGTGCCGTCTGTAGAGCCGTTTAACCAACCTGCTCCACAGGTGAACAGTTCCCAAGCACAGTTTTCACGTATCACGATCGTTGGATCATCTCAGCCGGGAGTAGGTCGTTTAGATGGACAACTACTACAAGCAACCTGCAATCAAAACTGGGGTCAGGCACTCCAGGTTGTTGATCAAGCCTTGCGTTCTGCACCGTCTAATTCGTCAACCTATCGAACGACGCTGCAAGCCTACCGCGATCGCTTGCAGTCCTTATCATCGCGTCAGACCTTTGTTCCGAATTGGCAGCAGCAGTGTAAGGGCAGTTAATGCTCAGATGAATGGTTGATCCTAAAGGTGCTAGGAGTTCAAAAGTACTCTTGCTCAATGATGCGCCTAATCTCTGTATCAAGCTCAGGAATCTTGTGTTCTACTACATTCCAAACGATATCAAAGTCAACACCAAAATAATTGTGAATCAGTTAATCACGCATTCCAGCCATTGCACGCCACTCAATTGCAGAATATTTCTGGCGTAAATCATTGGGCAGTTGTTTGACCGCTTCACCGATCACTTCAATGCTACGAACATATGCCCGTTTTAACGTTTCATCTTGTGTGAAGATTGCTTTGTCGAGGTCAGTGACGCTGGTGAGAATGTAAGTTGTCTCGTTAAGGATATGCTGTAAATACTCACGCGCTGACGGAGACATATTCTACCTCACGCAAGATCTTTGGGCCAATATAAGGACTAAGTGACTCGACTGTAACTAAGTCAACGCTTCGACCAAACAAATCTTCTAAGAAAAATGCCAAGTGCATGAAGTTATCAAAGGTCTTTTGCTCTGGGTCAAAGACAACCAAAATATCAACATCGCTTTGCTCGTGAATGGCATCCCGCACAAATGAGCCAAACACACCGCAACGATCGACTCCAAATTGCTGTAGTTCTTGCTGATTCTCGTGTAGAAGGGATAGTACTTGAGCTTTGGTTTGTACAGGCATAGAAGATTTCTTAAAATCGCTTGCCATTCAATTTGTTACAGGACTACAGGACGATTCACCCCCACCCTACTTTGATCTCCTAAGTAATTCTGTTGTGTAGGTGCTTCAGGAAAACTTATAAGCTAACCTAAAAAGTAACAGGTAAACTACCTTGAATTTTTACGCAATCTCTCATTGAGACACTAGTGAAACCTAACACATTCCATTCATTTAATCTTGCGTAGTCTTTAGTAGTGAAATATTTAAAATCAAACCAACGAAAACCAACATCTTTGCGAGGAGTGCCGTCCCGTTTCAATATGTTTATATATTCAGAGTAAACCTCAGCAACTCTTTCAGCTAACGCATCATACTCGTAAATGTAGTAGTCATTCGTTCCATCAAGTTTCATATTGACGAGTACAACAAATAAATTTTTGATTGTTGCGTTTCTGACAGATATCTTTTCCTAGTTTCCAGCCCTGCTCATTTTGTAAAGACATTGTTTTAACTTGAATCGAGACAGTCTTTTGGCTAGAGGAATCGACAGCAATCACGTCAAACAGTGGATTGTTTTTGGGAGTTACTAAAGCAAGAATGTTGCGGCGGCATAACTCAGCACAGACGTAGTACTCACCTGCACTACCAATCATATTGTTAGAGATTCTAGTAATCATCAACTCTGTCTCAGAGGCTGTTTGAAAAGTTTGGCATGGTCAAATTTTATGCCAACCGCCTGA
>NZ_JCACKG010000163.1:0-5043 GCF_059505265.1 Myxacorys chilensis
AACTGTATGGGCGAGAAGCGGAGATTGCAGCATTATGGGTGGCGTTTGACAGAGTGACGGGGAATCGGGAATCGGGAATCGGGAATCGGGAAAAACACCCTACACCCTACACCCTACACCCTACACCCTCATGCAGCGAAATGATGTTGGTCTCTGGTTACGCTGGCATCGGCAAAACGGCATTGGTGCAGGAACTCCATAAACCGATCACCGCAAAGCACGGCTATTTTATCTCTGGCAAATTTGACCAATTCCGGCGCAATATTCCCTACAGCGCGATCGTCGATGCCCTGCAAAAGTTGGTGCAGCAACTCTTGGGTGAACCCAATGAACAGGTGGAAGTATGGCGATCGCGTCTACTCACTGCTTTAGGAAACAATGGGCAAATCATCATTGATGTCATCCCCGAAGTTGAGTTCATTATTGGCAAGCAGCCACCTGTGCCCGAAGTTGGAGCAACAGAAGCACAGAATCGCTTCAATCTCACGTTTCAAAGGTTTGTGCGGGCGTTTTGTGCAAAACAGCATCCCCTGGTCATCTTTTTAGACGATCTACAGTGGATCGATTCTGCAACGTTGAAGTTAATTGAACTCATATTGCTTGACGAGCAAACTCAATCTCTGTTTTTGATCGGAGCCTACCGAGATAACGAACTGACTCCAACGCATCCGTTGGTCTTAACGCTAGAGAGCCTGCGAAAAGGGGGAGCAGTACTTCAGGAAATCATCCTGACCCCCTTAACACTGGAACCGTTGGGTCAACTGGTGGCTGAGACGTTACATCGCAATCCTAATACCGTTCGTCCCCTAGCCCAAGTTGTGTCACGTAAAACCGAGGGCAACCCTTTCTTTGTTGGTGAATTTTTAAAGCTGCTGCATAGCGAAAACCTGTTAATCTTTGATGCCCAACAGTTGAGTTGGCAGTGGAACTTAACTGAGATTGAAGCTCAAGATATCACCGATAATGTGGTGGAGTTACTGCTGCGTCAATTGCAAAAATTACCGGAAGCAACACAGCAAGTTCTCTCCATCGCTGCTTGTGTTGGGTCTGAGTTTGATTTAGAAACGTTGGCGCTTAGCGCAGAGCGCAACTCCGAAGGAACCGTTTGCGAAAAATCACCGAAAGCAATTTTCCAGGATCTACTTGCAGCAATACAAGCGGGATTAATTCAACCTCTGTCTGAATTGGATGAAGACTTGTTGGTTCAAGAGTATAAGTTTCTGCACGATCGCGTGCAGCAAGCGGCTTATGCCCTAATTGATGAATCGCAGAAACAGGTTGTTCATCTCCAAATCGGTCGCAATTTGCTCGAAAAAACTTCACCAGAGCAACGATCCGATCGGCTGTTTGCCATTGTCGATCATCTCGATCAAGGAACGGAGCTTGTCACTGCTCGATCAGAACGAACTGAAATTGCCAGATTGAATTTAAGGGCAGGTCAGAAAGCAAAGGCAGCAACGGCTTATGAAGCAGCTTTTAAGTATTTCACTACAGGGCTTAAACTTCTCAATTCAGAGAGTTGGCTCAGTGAGTATGATCTCACCTTAGCGCTGTACTCAGAAGCAGCAGAAGCGGCGTATCTCCAGGGTTGCTTTGATGAGATGGAACAGTTGGTAGAAGTGGTACTCGATCGTGCCAAAACAGTGGTTGACAAAGTGCAGGTTTACGATAGCAGAATTCAAGGATATTTGTCGCAGGGCAACCTGAAAGAAACACTCAAAACTGGATTGGAAGCGTTAAAGCTCCTGGGAATAGATTTAATAGAAAATCCAAGTCGGGCAGATATTCAAAGGGAATTGGAGTCAACGGCCGCATTACTCGCTGAACGAGAAATCGAAAACTTGATTAATTTACCAGAGATTGCTGCACCAGAACCACTGGCAGCTATAACAATCTTATCGAATATCGGGTCTGCTGCATTTATAACGTTACCAGCACTATGGATACTGATTATATGCAAAACGGTAAATTTATCAATCACCTACGGTAATGCTATCTGGTCACCGATGTATTATGCTGCCTACGGATTTGTTCTATGTGGAGTTGTTCAAGACATTGAACTCGGCTATAAATTTGGTCAATTGGCTCTTACCTCGGCAGAACGATTGAATAACAAAAGAGGCAAGGCTAGAACCCTAAGGTTTTCGGGTACCCATATCATGCAATGGAAGGTGCATCTTAGGAACATAATACCAATGCTGGCCGATGCCTATCAAAGTGGAGTGGAAACTGGAGACTTTGAATGTGCTGGTTATGCTGCCTATAACGTATGCTATAACTCGTTTTCTGCTGGAGAGGAACTCACCCAACTGGAACAAAAAACAGCAACCTATAGCAAAGCGACCAATCAAATCAGACGGAAAAGCCCCTCAAATTGGCTGGCAATAGTGTGGCAGACCATTCTTAATTTGTTAGATAGGTCTGAGAATCCCAGCCGCTTAGTTGGTCGGGTGTGTGATGAAGAACAGGCGTTATCACACGCTATTGCAGTTAAAGATAGAACTGTAATTCAAATACTCTATTTACACAAAGTCATGTTGTGTTATCTATTTGAAGAACACCATCAAGCTGTACAGACTGCTATTTTGGCAAGGCAACATTTTGAAGAGGTGTCAGCAATAATAAGTCTACCTATATTCTGTTTCTATCATTCGCTGGCGCTTTTGAGCCTATCGCTCGATGCTTCAAACTCTGAAAAAGCAGCTTGGCTAAACTGCGTTAACACCAACCAAGAAAAAATGCAGAAATGGGCAGAACACGCCCCAATGAATTATTTACATAAATTTTATCTAGTCGAAGCAGAGAAAGCACGAGTCTTAAGGCAATTTCTTGAGGCTGAAGAGTTTTATGAACGGGCGATTCAAGGAGCCAGAGAAAATGAATATATCCAGGAAGAGGCGTTAGCATACGAATTGGCTGCAAAACATTATCTAGCGCGAGGTCGAGAAAAATTTGCACAGCTCTACATGAAAGAAGCACACTACTGCTATGAAAGATGGGGAGCGATGGCAAAAGTCAAAGATTTAGAAACTCGCTACCCGCAGTTCTTTTCTCAATCACCGGTTGTGACCTACACACCAATCCATACAACTTCTGGAACTACTTCTGCTCGCTTAGACAGCGCGATCGATTTGGCTGCGGTAATGAAAGCAGCTCAAGCTCTTTCAGAAATAATCCATCTCGATCAATTGATCGCCACGTTAATGCAGGTGGTGATAGAAAATGCCGGAGCCGAAACAGGCGCTCTAGTGCTCCTAGAAGACGATCAACTCACTGTGGTGGCTCAGTGCAGTGGGAGTAGACAGTGCAACCTGGAAAAGATCGCTGTTACTGACTGTGCAACGATTCCTGTCCCCGTCATTTACTCAGTAGAACGTACTCAAGAAACTGTGGTGTTTGATGATGCAGTCAACGAACCATCTTTTTTGACTGATCCTTATATTCAACACCAACAGACGCGATCGCTTCTCTGCATGCCAATTCTCAAGCAAAATCAGCTTGTCGGCATCCTTTATTTGGAGAACAAGCTTAGTACCGGAGTGTTTACCCGCGATCGCTTACAAGTCCTCAAACTGTTGATGGCTCAGGCAGCAATTTCACTGGAGAATGCTCGGCTATATGAACAGTTAGCAGACTATACCGAAACATTGGAAAGGAAGGTAGAAGAGCGAACTCAATCCCTACAGCAGGAAATCGCTGAACGTCAACAGACCGAAGCCGCATTGAGACAAAGTGAAGCGAATTATCGCAACCTGCTACAAACCGCGAATTCCGTTATCATTCGCTATGATTCGCAAGGACGAATTCGATACATCAACGATTATGGGGTGAAACTCCTGGGCTATGAAGAACATCAGATTTTAGGGCGAACCCTATTTGAAACCATCATTCCAGACATCGAAACCTCTGGACGCGATATGAGACCCATGATCCACGATTTACTTCGCAATCCTCAATCGTACCCGCAAGGCGAGGGGGAAAACCTGTGTCGAGACGGTCGACGAGTTTGGATGTCCTGGTCGAATCAAGCCATCTTCAATGACCAGGGAGAGGTCGTTGAAATCTTATCGGTGGGCAATGACACCACCCAGCGTAAACAAGCAGAAGAGGCTCTACAACGCAGTGAAGCTAAATTCCGAGCTATCTTTGCAAACTCCCAGGTTGGCATCTACCGCACCCGCATTGGTGATGGGTTAATTCTCAATGCCAATCAATGCTTTGCCAATCTGTATGGCTTTGACTCACCAGAGGAGATCATTGGGATTGAACACACCGCAGGCTACTATGTCAATCCCAGCGATCGCCAACAATTCCTTGAGTTGCTGAAGCGGGATGGGGAAGTGCGAAACTTTGAAGCCCAGGTGCGGAAACGAGATGGGATATTGTTTTGGGTACTTTTCTCTTCTTATCTGAATGCAGCCGATGGATACATCGAAGGGGTGGTTGTAGATATTAGCGATCGCAAACAGGCAGAAGCCGCGCTGCAAGCCTCTGAAGCAGAACTGCGAGCGCTCTTCTCAGCCATTCCCGATCCGCTGTGTGTTTACAATGCTGAAGGGCAAGTGATCGACGCAATCCCAGGAAATCCATCCTATGGAGAAGAGTATATAAAGGAATATATTGGTAAAACACTGCATCAACTCTATGCCAAGGAACAAGCTGATGAATTCCTGAATTATATTCAGCAGGTGGTGAAAACCCAACAAGTACTCACCGTTGAATACACTGAATGCCAGTGGATAGCTGGACGAGAAGTCTGGTTTTCGGCTCGCATTGCCCCGATTCGGCACGAACAGGTGATTTGGTTGGCGCGAGACATTACGCTGCAAAAGCAAGCAGAAGCAGCCTCGATTTTGGAAGAACGCAACCGCATGGCGCGTGAAATTCACGACACACTCGCTCAGTCGTTTACAGGCATTCTGGCTCAGGTGGGAGCGGCAAACCAGGTGCTAACGGATGATGTAGAAGCAACTGGGGCACACCTGGATCTGATCAAAGAATTGGCGCGAACTGGACTGTCTGAAGCGCGGCGATCGGTCGTCG
>NZ_JCACKG010000164.1:0-4856 GCF_059505265.1 Myxacorys chilensis
CAGAAGGGGACAGCCCTTCAACCTGCCAATGAACGATCTACAACTGTAGTAAAATACAGTGTGAAGCGTGGAGTCCAATGAATGAAGGCTCTCGTACATCACTGAGAAGCTAAATTTAGAGGAGTGCCTTTTCGTAATCCAAATCATAAGTTAAAACGCGGTTTGTGTGATTAAGATCGATGAAGGAAAGTCCGCTCCAGTGGACTAGGGAACTGTTCCAATCTCTTTAATTCGTTGAAACAGTTCGTTGAACCGGCTTCCCTCAGTGAGCCGACAATGTATTCCAGGAGTGTAGTCCAGGGTGGGGCTGCAATAAAACATCTTCTTAGCCGCTAAAGCACCAAGGAGATCTTGGTAGAGATTTCTGAATCATCTGTTTTCCATTTCTTTGGAATTGGGAACTCTTGAAGACGTGACAAGTTTAGCTGGCGATCGCAATGGCTTACCCAATGATTTTTGAAGCACTTTTAGCTCAAACGAGTAAAACGGTTATGACAAAACCTGCGGTGGCAGACGCTTCCAAACCAAATGGACAGCCCGTGTGGATGGCAACATCGGGTGGCTTGTTTGTGCTACTGCTGGCGTTGGGAGTTGCGTCTTATCTGCAAGCCAGCAAACTCAAAAAAGAAGTCAAGTTTGAGACGTTTAAAAACCGGGAACTGCAAAAGAAGCTCAAGTATGCGGTTGAAACCATCAGTAAGATGGAGCGCAATCCTGACTTGATTCACTCGCGAGAGTTTAACCTCGATTATCTGAGAATGCGGATGTCAGAAGAGGTGTTCCACTTTGCGATCGTCAATCAGATCAAGATTCGGGTGAAGGACAAGATTACGATCGCGCTGCGTCCTGGTCAAGGCAACCAAAACGGAAATGATATTGGCATCGCCAGTACGGGGCGACAAGTGGATGAAATCTTTGATGTGATTTACAAAGCGGGAGATTCGGAGCAGTCTACTCGCGTGTTGTTCCGCATTCAGATTAAGATTCTGAAGCTGCCGACTCAACCCACTTCTGTGACGATTAATCAGATTATCGATTGTTTTGAAACGTTTCTCAGTCCGTCTCACGAGAATGAAACGTGGCAACCTGCGATTCAAGGACGCATTGCTAATATGCGGTGGGATCAGACTGCAAAGCCGACTCCGTTGCTAGTGCTGGAACAAACGCAAGAAGGCTCGAACGTTACGTTTAGAACAACTCGGATGGCAACTAAATAATAGGAACTATAGTAGCAATTCGCGTTTGTATCTTTGCTTAAAAGAATGTAGGGTCATCTAACGTTAAATTAGATGACCCTACATTCTTTTAAAGGCAAGAATTCTTTTGACTCCGCTATGCAAAACTCTAAAGAAATTTGTAAAGCGAGCGATATACTTTAAACCAAAATTGGTTCAGTTGGTTGACCTTCTGTTGTGCCTTTGATGCGAGTTCTCATACTTTTACGAACGCGATCGCTCGTGCGTACTCCCCCTGCCAGTTCATATTGATGGCTATCTCGACCGTATTGAAGCGCAACGCCCAACAGCATTTGGTCGGTCAAGGCATTCAATTGCTTTTCGAGATCGCCAAGTTCGTTTTTGGTGGAATCAATTAAAGCAAGTGCATCATTGTAGGTGTTCAATCGGGCGCGTACTTGATCGATCATCTGATTCAACTGAGGGATGTTACGATCGTTTCCAAAATCCATCGTAAGATCAATCGCTTTCAATCCAGCGACGCGGGCTTCAGCTTTTGTTAGTACAGAAGAAGTTCGCTTTTTTCTAGCCATAGTAGACACCTATATGTAACAGAACATCTCTAAATTAACTGAGTTAGTCTAATAGTTAGAGGCGCAGAATCCGCAGACTTTTTGTATTGCTTGGATGAAGACTTGTCGGTTTAGTCAGTATTTGTCCTTAAAAAATTACAAAAGCAAGTTGATCAAGAACTAATCAATGTTGATTAAGAACTGATCGATATTGATTAAGAACTGATCAATGTACTTTGATAACATAAATAAAAGCGTTAGTTCTTACCGGATAAACATAGGTTATTAATGCAAGTTGTTTAGTTCTTAGTGCAAGTTGTTTAGTTCTTAGTGCAAGTTGTTTAGTTCTTAGTGCGATCGCACTAAGAACTAAACCATGTTGATCGAGAACCAAGCGTTTTATGTCGCTCGTTAATCTGGAAGGCTCTGTATCGCCGCCCTAGGAAAGTAAAACTATCTTTGTTCCCTTCTGGCATTAACGCTGCTGCGATCAATGTAACCGCAAGCCTGTTTGGTAAACTTCAATAGGCACTATGCTTACCTTAAAGGAGGTAGAGCCTATGAAAACGTTAGAAGAAATTAAGCAATGGCTTGTGCAGCACAAGTCAGTGTTGCAGGAACAATATAAGGTCAGGGAGCTAGGTGTTTTCGGCTCCTACGTTCGGAAAGAACAGACAGAAACTAGTGACGTTGATGTGCTAGTGGAATTTTCCGAAACACCGAGCTTGTTAAAGTTTGTCAATTTAGAGAACTATCTCAGTGACAACCTGGGAGTCAAGGTCGATTTGGTGCATAAGGGCGGCTTAAAGCCCCGCATTGGAGAACGGATTTTGGCAGAGGTTGTCTATCTGTGACCAAGCGACAGGTGGAGGATTACTTACAGGATATTTTGGACGCTGTCGCTGCTATTGAGCAATTTACAACAGGCATTGAGTTTGCAGAGTTCTCACAGAACTTAGAAAATGGTTTGTAGGTTGAGTGAGCTGAGTTATAGATTTTTTAGAATGTAGTAAACATCAGAAATTCTTTTATTCAGCATTTGTTCACTAATTAAAATAGGAGCTGAGAGACTCATCAATCATTCTCAAAGCGCATTCCTGAGTCATTCCTTGGCTTTCACTCCGGAATGAGAATGTGAGATTCATAATCCGTGCAAGAGACTTCACCTGCCGTTCCCCTTCCACATACTGAATGAGGACAATTTCTGATGGCAAACAAAATATAGTATCACTTTGGGATTGTATTGTGATTGTAGTCTCTTCGCACATAAAGTTTGATGTGCTTCCAGCAATATAAATTATATTATCTTCATTAAGAACGATAAGATGTTTTTTCAAAAAGGCTTGATATATAAGTTGATCTATATTTGAAAGAATAGAGTTTATACGTGCTGAATAACGAACCAGATAATAAGCCCAATAATCATCTGAATTTTGTTGCGGTACTTGGTTAATCCAGTAAGGCATATCATTGATACTCTTGTTCACAATGTTGAAGAATTCTTCTAGTTTCTGCGGTAAGTGGCGAGCGTGAAGGCGAATATGTTCTTCTGGAATTTGAGTTAAAATGCTTTGAAAAGCTTCATGTTGCTCAAAAGAATCTACTAAGCTTTGAATTAGCCCTGTCTCAACAAGTTTATTTGTAGAAAATTCTGAGAATTCTATCTTCATAAACATATCGTATGGATTCAAACAGGATTCAAGTTCTGGAAATTTATTAGTAATTTTCTGAATACATTGTTGATTGATGGAATTAATTAAGAAGTGGCATTGATGAAGTAGCTCTAACTCTGAATCTGAAAGTTGGTGTAAAATTGCGCCTAGAGTAGAGCCAGACGTAGTATCTACGAAATTAGATTGGTTGTGATGAATATACAACGGGCTTAGAAACTGGTATTTAGTAAACATTGATATAAGGTCTCGAAAGCCTTCTCTTACTCGCAAAGACTCCATCAAACTGATAACGTTAGGACGATATGGTAAGCTCCATATTTGTTTGCAAAGATTAAAACATTCTACTTGAATACTCATTGTGTCCACCTTCTCTCTTGTAAAACTACTTTGTTTATTTCACTCCGTACTAGCTCTTGAATCTCCTTCTTTGAATGATCATGAGACAAATCTATAGCGTTCACGATTTGGTTTAGAAAAATACATCTTTCGTTATTGATATAGTTTAATGCTAGATTCGGAATTACTCTACGAACATAATCTAACAAAGTATTGATTAGTAACTTCTTACCAGAATCGTCACTCCTAATAAAGGGGTTCCATAGATTTGCTTTATATCTACAAAGAAAGCCAAAGCAGAATAAGATCATTAACGTAACAATCTCAATTGGCAAATGAACTAATGCTCCTTGCTTTTCTTGTGCAACAACAAGAAACTTCTCAGCCATTACTGAATAAATTGATATGTCCTTATGATTCAGCTTGCGATACAGTATTACATGTTGATTTTGTATTTCCGGTTGTAAATACGCTTTTTTATAATCAACAATTCTGTTGAATAAATTTTCTTGACTGTCAAATTTAGCCAAAAAACTAGTAGGAAACCTGTCCAAATAGTACTGTCCAGTATACACTTCCTCAATCGGTATGATCGATGGCTCTTCTTTTGAAAAGTGACTTATGAAATCATCTAGAAGATCTGGAATTGCGCCAAGAAGCTCTATTAATCGCCAACTACCTCTTTGGCATATATCAATATCAGAACCATAACTTTTGTTCAATATTGCAAGTAAACCTCTATTAGCACTATTAGGAATAATTTTGAGTTCACCTAAGTTTGATAGATCAAGACCATCATCTGAAATTCTCATACCATGACCTGAAATACCGAGATCTTTCCCTAGCTTTAAGCTAGCAAGACCTGATAGTAAATTTGTAGCACCGTAATAGAGTAAAACAGGAGCAATTTGCAGAGAAGCCACTTCTGAAGCTTCAAAATACTCTTTGGCTTGCAGCATTGAACCACAAATATTCTCAATCAAGTTTGAATTATCTCTATCACCAACTCCTTGGGCATCAAAATATTGCTGAACGCTCTCAGGATCTGGAGTTTAGACTAAACAGAGTGGTGGAAACCGCAAAAAGAGCAGCCAGTTTCT
>NZ_JCACKG010000165.1:0-97915 GCF_059505265.1 Myxacorys chilensis
AAGCAATGGGCTACGCCCTAGAACGTTTTAAGTTTAATTCCGCCTAGCTACTTATCGGTCTACAATTCTCTGGCGGAGGTCGGGCGAGTAGGGTTGCATAATCGCTAGCTTAGAGATGGCACTTTACATTACTCTAGCTTGTACCTCATTAGGCTGGAAAAGGCTGTAAGCTGCATAACAATGGATTCGTTCAATTTAATTACAGAACTAAAAGTCTTAAGTCAGAGGCTACCTATCGAACAATCTTGGCTACTTTTTCTCCAGTTGTTTTGGGTTGGTGCGATTTTTGCTGTTCTTTTTTTACCCGTTAAAAATCGGCTGAACTTCAGTTCTAAAACGCTTAAAATCGGTTTGGTCATAGCGGCATTCGTTCCAATTCTAAATTATTTGTGTTTCGCTATCACTTATCTTACTTCTCCTACATTTGCCGATCCGGCTGAAGCGAATGTTGCATCTGTATCTTGGCTCTTTCAAACCGGGCATCCGCTCTATCCTGCCCTTGATGCCGCAGAGCGTTATATCAATAATTACGGTTCATGTTTATATATTGTTCAAGGACTATTTCTTAACGTACTTCAACCCAGCTTCTTTAGTGTAAAACTTGCCGGTTGTTTAGCAGGAATATTAAGTTTATTTGTTAGCTTTCTACTGTTTAAACAACGCCTAAACTTTAGTTTAGCAATCTTGGGATGTGGATTGACTAGCTTATGGTTTCTCGCTCTAACCTCGGCAACAGGACTTGTCACATCCTCATTCTGGGTAAGACCTGATTCACTGCTGTTGCTTTGCACAACGGCGGGACTATTTTTAGCGGCATATGGAAACAAATGGAGCGCTCTCATAGGAAGCGCGATCGCACTCGGCATCAGCACTAATCTTAAAATTACAGCGATGCTTCATTTCTTACCAATTTACGTGTTGCTACTCCAACGCTTCGGAGTTGGTTGTACCTGTGTTTCCTTCATCGGAGCTGGAGCCGTGGCGCTTGCTCCCTTTATGCTCTACTCAAATGTCTCACTTACTAATTATTTAACCTGGCTGCATCAAGTTGGGAATAAAGGGATTAACCCCGAACAGGTGACAAAGAACTTGTTGTGGATGGGATATATCAGTGTGCCAACTGCGATCGCGGCGTTGCAACTACTCTGCACAAACGCACGATACTTTCGCCAATGGCTCTGGCAGCACGGAGCATATTTGCTTGTTCTTATTTCTTGTATTGGAGTGACTGCGATCGCGGGTGCAACTCGCGGAGCATTAGAGAATAACATGCTTCCGTTTGTTCCGTTATTCATTTATTTGTTAAGCGATTTGATTAATAAGAGTTTGCAGCCTCATGAGCATAGCCATAAGCAATGGCTTAAATTTGTGACTTCCTTTAGTATCAGTGCTGCATTGGCGTTTATAGTGTCGATTTCTCTCACTGTGTATTCAACCGAAGTACCGTTATTACGGTTGGTGAATGGAACGAATAATCCTTTGGAGCCTGGCAAAGCAAATCGTGTTGTGCAAGACCTTGAACGAGTGATGCAAGTCTACGGAAAAGATGCGGCTAGTGAGAGCCAAGGAATTTCAATGGGCTATGGCTCAAGTTATCCTCTGGCGGCTTACCGACCTGCGTTAGTATTTGCAAACAATCCTTATTTGTTAGATTCTGCATCGCTAATGGAAATGCAAGCATCAGGACTCAACAATACGCCTGAGAATACGCTGAACGCTATTAGAACATGCCAAATTCGACGCTGGTTAATTCCTAAAAATGAAAAACCCTTCGAGGTTTACAGCTATTATCCGCCGCTTCAAAAGCTATTCAGCGATCAATTTAAACAAGAATTTAAGCAGCGATACGAACGGCAAGAACAAACCGAATTCTATGATATTTGGGTTTGCAAAAAGAAATCGTAGAAACATTGCTTAGAATGTTCCTACGATTAATTAGTTCTACAATTGATAAATCGTTTGTCGTTATTGCTTAGTCAATGTTGATCGACGTTGGAGCAGAGCCACTAGAACTCGCATAACCTGTACTAGAAAACGTCTTGCGGAAGTCAGTGTAAAGCTTATCGCGCCACGTGAAGAATGGCTCAAACGTTCCCACATCAGCAATTCCAGAAACACCTTGATCCTTTAGCCCGTGGGGAATATCTAAATAAGGACCCTTCGGGAATTTGACGTACATCGTCAAACCTGCCACCGCAAAATCTGCCAATGTCGGCTCATCGCCCAGAAGATAAGGCTGTTCCCGCAAAATAAAACACAGCGCCGTTAGACTATGCTTCAGTTCAGCTTCAGCCTGTTTGACCGCATCGGGTCCCATTCCGACGCCAAGACCGAGAATACTAAAAAAGTCGCTTGGAATGGAGCCAACCACAGTCTTAAGAATATCCGGGGTGGAATTGGGAAGAACGGCAGTGCGGAAATTTTGATTTTTACCAATCGCACCAATTAGGGCCTTACGAGCATTCAGCCCGATCGATTCGTCTGCCCACTGCTCCATTTGTAAACACAAGCCCCTTTGCTTAAGATCAGAAGGAATGAGGGGCTTTTCAGGATATTTCCGATCGAGGTATTCTGCGATCGCAGTTGAATCTGCAACGATTTCGCTACCATCTTTTAGCACCGGAACTTGGCGCTGACCTGACATCTGAAATAACTCAATCTGCCCAATACCAGGAGTAACATTGATCTTTCGATATTCCAACCCTTTGTAATCCAAAATCAGCCGGATCTTTTCGACATAGTGCGATAGTTCAAACTGATATAACTCAATCATTATGAGCCTCCAAGTACAGGTTGCAAGAGAGTAACTAGCTTTCAGCCTAAGTCTAGATTAACGAAATAACGTCATGCTAGAGCTAAATTTTAGAACCTGCTAAGTCTAATCCAACTGAAGAGAGAGAGCAATTGATTCTAAAGACAGAGAATCTTCCTACTTGTAGCTCTTACTCTAAAACAGTAACAAAAATTACATTTCACTTAAATTACATATCAAGAATTTTGGAGCGTCTGATGAATTCATTTAATCTGAAACAAGCTATTGCTCTATTAGGAGCAGCGAGTGCTTCTGCGTTGTTGGGTCTGCCTGTTTTAGCGCAATCTTCAGGAAGCCCCACTCTCAGTCCTAATCAGTCTGTTCCTAACGAGGCCCCTTCTAACCGCACTCCCTCGAACGGAACGTCCGATCGGTGTGCAGGTTATATCAATGGCGGGATTGGTGGACCTGTGAGCGGCACCTCAACGACTGGAGATAATTCTTCTACATCTCAATCGACTCAATCTAACAGCACTGGTGCGGCTGTTGGTGATGGTCCGAAAGGAACGACAGGACGCCAAGTAACGACGTCTATTGATGCTCAAACTTCTTCAGGTCAGCCGTCTAACAATCAGCAGTCTAACAATACATCGAACAACACGTCGAATTCTATGGCTTCTGGCTCGACGGATGGTTCTACGGGAGGCGAGTACAGACAGTTTTCGGGTGACAATCCTAGTGCGGCTGTTGCATATCGGGCGAATGGTGTTGCTGGAACCTCAGGGCGTGAAGTAAGCGCGAATATTGACGCCAACCTAAGACGCGATCGCAACTCGAGTTCGATGAACAACTCAGGTTCGATGAGCAACTTGATGAGAAGTACTTCAATGAGCAACTCAATGATGGGCAACTCAATGAGAAGTGCTTCGGCAGGCAACTCGACGCAAGGTGAATATAGACAGTTCTCCGGAAATAATCCTAGTGCGGCTGTTGCGTATCGGGCAAACGGCCCTGCTGGAACCTCAGGGCGTGAAGCATCGCTGAACATTGATGCGAATCTGCGACGCGATCGCAACTCAGGTTCGATGAACACTTCGATGAACGACAGTTCTATGATGAACAACTCAATGAACAACAGTTCTACGATGAACAACAGTTCTATGTCTAATAATTCGACGACCTCTAATCAGGCGGCTGCACCGATTCCAGCAGAGTGCTTGCGGTAGTGTCTTAGAGAGATAAGACTCTGACAGTGAGCGGGGAGATGAATCATTCTGGTTCATCTCCCCGCATTTTAATGGGTAGCAGATAATTAGTAGCGGATTCGTGGATCAATGTAAGCGTTGATAATGTCGATCGCGATGCTGGCGATCGCAACGATCGCCGCAAAGAAAACAACAATTCCTTGAACGGTTGGATAATCCCGTTGAGCAATGGCGCGGTAAAGCCGATTAGCAAGTCCGGGCCAAGAAAATGTCACTTCTGTAAGAATTGCGCCGCCTAGCATTGCAGCAAGCGTTAATCCTAAAATTGTAATTACCGGAATCAAGGCGTTCTTCAACGCATGGTTAATCAATATTTTTGATTCAGGAATTCCTCTCGCTCTCGCGGCTTCAACATATTCTGCTTGCAGAGTCTGTCTCAAATTAACCCGAACAATTCGCTCAAAAATTCCACTAATCAGAACGCCTAATGTAATGGCTGGTAGTGCGAGATAGTACAGTGCGGTAAAAAATCCAGCGATGTTTCCACTCAGCAAGCTATCGATCGTATATAGCCCTGTTAGTCCTTCAGGCGCAGAAATGGTCACTGGAAACCTAGTACCTAAAGGGAACCAACCCAACTGCACTGAGAAAACTAACTGCAGCAGCATTCCAAACCAAAACATTGGAATAGAATAAGTCACGATGCCAAACAGCCGTCCTCCTGCATCGAGCGCTGTATTAGGACGCGAGGCAGAAATAGCGCCAACAGTAATTCCCACAATCAGCGCGATCGCCATACTTACGATCGCGAGTTCAACCGTCGCCGGAAAGAACTTCGTAATAATTTCCCAAACGCTCTGCCCCTGCGTTGTCAGCGATTTACCCAAGTCGAAACGCAACAGCGATCCCATGTA
Source organism: Myxacorys chilensis (assembly GCF_059505265.1). Lineage (NCBI taxonomy): Bacteria > Bacillati > Cyanobacteriota > Cyanophyceae > Leptolyngbyales > Leptolyngbyaceae > Myxacorys > Myxacorys chilensis. The sequence continues at coordinate 4,872 of NZ_JCACKG010000165.1, forward strand.
GTCGAAATACTGAAGTAGCAGTGATTTATTTAATCCCAACTGCTCTCGCAAGGCATCTTTTGCTGCTTGAGGGGCACGAGGACCCAAGAGAGCGTCGATTGGGTCTCCAGGTGTCGCTCTAAGCAACAAGAACACCAGCGTGGTGATCAGCCACAGCATCAGCGGAGCCAGCATCAGGCGCGTCAGAATATAGTAACGGAGGGAGCTTGAACGAGACATAAGCGCACGAGAAGTTTTTTAGAAATCGGTTAGACGGTTGAAGAAGGGTACAGTTCCCCATCCCTTTAAAGTTGATCTAGATTGAAACCTACATCTTTTCATAAAATCTCAGCTTTTTTGATTTGGCTGTAAGTGATGCGATCGCGCCCTCTGTGGGCATTACTGAAGGGTAGGAGTCAAGATCCGCGTAGGCATAAAAGTCTGAGCGATCCGATGGGCAATACTCCAAGTTGGTTTTGCTCATCTTACAGGACAAAACGGTCGGCACACCTCATAAACTGATGCTGAGATAGACATGAGTACAACGTCAGACAATCAGAGCAACTATCCTGCTGACGCAATGGGCGTGCAGGCGCTACCAGAGGAGGCCAAGCCGCCTGAGCATGTGGCACAGAGCAGTTCTGTCAAAACCGCATCGGAAAACAGTTCCATTTCGCAACACTCTGACCTTGAACAAAAGACTCAACCCTCGCAAGAAATTCTCTATCAATTCTTACTAGAGATTGTTAAAAAATGGCCTCCTGAAGAAGTTTTATTAGAGTTTAAGCGGCTCTTTTTCTGTCAAGTTGGCTCGACAAGCTCACACACGGTTCAGGCCGTATACGAGCTTGTTCTTAAGAATGACGAAACGGAGTTTAGAAATACGCTGAAGCGCTGTTGTTACATTCTAGTAAACAACTGGGATGCAGCACGGCACTACAAGTCGATTCAAGACTTGGTTCAACTCTTCAAGGCTTCTACGCGCCAACAGCAAACGATTTCTCCAACCTTAAAACGGTTAAAGGACTGGGTTACCAACTTTAGTCTAAGTAAAGATTACGAGGACTTAAAGTTATTTGCTTCAAGATATGACGAACAGCAAAATACTCAGGAACGTTGGACAAATCGGTATGTATCGTATCTATTAGTTCCTCAATTTATTGATCTACAGAATCCAGTTGAGCAACGAGAAGCAGCAAGAGCATTAGCAAAACGTTTAAAGGAGCGATTTAAGTTTGATTTGGCAATGTATATTGTTAAGTCCCAAACGGCGAGAAGCCCCGAAAGAGTTCCTAAAAATCCTACCGAATTAGGTGAAAATGCTCTGCTCTTAATAAAAACAATTGTTGCAAAGCGAGGGCGATTTAGCTATGCTAATTTAGCAAATATTTTTCTTAAGCAAACTCAGCACTTAAGCTATCAAGAGTTTAAGAAGAGTCTACAGAAGTACCTAATTTTCTCAACCGAAAAAAGCGCATTTGCAGAAGTATTACAAAGTAGATTAGCAGAGAAACTCGATGCGCTTTATTCAGACTATGATGAAGAACTAATCAATGACGCGTTAATTCTTAGAACGTGCAATCGAATCATTGAGTACCTTACCACTGAAAATAAGCAAGACCCATCTTCGCTCTTTATTCTTTTGCTTTCTCTAGGCAATCCGATGACCTTGGTGATTTTGCTTCTCAAGCTTATTCTAGTTTGTAGAAATTCTCGAACTCACCTTGAAGCAAGGGTTGCAGAGCTGATTCGATACTACGAAGACTATCCAGAAGAGGAGTGCCGATGGATTGTCAATTTTCTAGAGATCTTTAATGTAACATTTACTATTTACGCAGAAAACGTTAATTACAATTTGGTCAAGATGGACGAGTCGAACCCATCGGTTCAGACAGATGTGGCGTTGGATGATTACCGGATTTTTGCACAAACAAAGTCAACTCCTGTTCTAGAAAATTCTGTTCTGGAAAGCAATAACGATCGCGAATAAATCGTAAGTTCTTCTAAGGCAGTTACTATTGATGAACCTTAAGAGAAACCTAAAACAATCAGTAGCGCAAACCAGTAGCGCAAAGAATTCTATCTTGAACTACAAAGTAAGGAGGCTAAAGTTGCTGTCTTTCGTCAATGATCACGAGTCCTGCTCCAAGGGTTTCGGCTAACGTATTAACCAAACGGTAAAGGGCAACTGTGCTTAGAACTTGGGCAGGTGGGAAATGTTGTCCTAAGATTGCGATCGCAGTTGCTTCAAAAATTCCAACTCCTCCAGGCAAACCCGGAATGATGAACCCCATCAGCCACGCCCAAGTAAATGAGCCGACGAGAAGTGGAAACTGGTCTACTCTAACAGGGGCGATTGCGAGGAACGTAGCGATAAATCCAAGCGATCGCAGGAGCAGAAATCCGATTTCTCCAAATAATGGCCGTACTGGATATTGTCGAATCCGAGGTGGAGCAGAATTGAGCGAGGTTTTTTTAAGCTTCGCCACTCGTTGCAGCAAAATATTGATAAACCGTGGATGCACAACGCTCAGAGTTCCAATCAAAAGAACAACTTGCACAAGGGGCGCAAATCTATGAATATCGAGCTGAGAGAAACTAACCAGTCCTACAATAGAAGCGGCAGCGACCATCAGCAGAGGCTCTAGCAAGACGCTCAACGTCGCAACTTCTACCGCGATGCTCGCCTTCTTGGCCGCCGAAATTCGTCCGTAGAAATGCCAGACGTTTCCAGGTAAATATTTGGCAAGATTCGTTTTGAGATAAACCTGCACTCCCCACGCACCGCTCACGGGCTGCCTCAGCTCCCGCAAGATCCACGTCCAGACATAACCTGTGAACATATGGGCAAATAGTGTAATCCCGGTTGCGATCGCTAAACTCGCCCAGCCCGCTTTTTCAATCCGAATTTGAGCAACTTCTTGCCAATGATTGTTTAGCGTTCTTGTCAAGAAATATAACACTGCGCCAATGATTAGCCAGCGTATTCCGGTTTTGAATTGAGGTTGACTGACCCAAGCGAGCCGCGATCGCAGATCTTTCATAGCGTCCCATCAGGTTTGCTCCGATCTAACCTTAAGTCACAATGGGAACCTTTCACCGCAGGCATCGTGCTCCTTGGGACTTTACAAACCGAACTTCTCTAAAGCTCGCTGCAATCGGTTGCTGCCGTTTTGCGATCGTTAATCTCTGTCCGAAGTTAGAATCTCTCTACCCACCATCTTCTAGAGAATGGAACCTACGTTAGAGGCGTACCTTGTCTCTGGCTTTGTACTGTTGATACGCGAATGACAACTGACGCAAATAAGGTTTCGGCTTCTAGGCTGTTTTGGCTTATCAAGTTGGAGCCAAATTTTCCTTGAAAGGGGAATTTGACCCGTCACTGTCTATGTAGAAGTTTTAAGCCCAATCACTAAGGCTTAAATTAGCAGGAGCAGCGTATGCAAAGACTAGCAGAATTTCTGAAAAAAGTAAGAGTAGGACAGTTCTTAGTAACCGTTTTCGCAGGATTTATCTTGCTATTAAACACGGCTTGTAGCAATGAAACTGCTCAGGGTGCACGTCCAAACAATCTGCCTGTTCAGATGGGAGGCAACAACAACCCTCACACCAAGAATGGAGACGGATATACAAACTACAGAATGTCTACTGATCCTAAAGTAAACGGTAAGCCTCAATCGAACTTGCCTTCCGATCGCTTGATTGCAAGTACCTCGATTAAGAGTAACTCTTCAGATTTACTTTATCCAGGAGATCGAACCTCTGAATCTAGTAATCCAGACATTGGCTACAGAACCCCGAAAAAATTGTCAGGTTTGCCAAACGACAAGCAACCGATGCTTGAGCGCAGCAACCCCGATGCAAAAATTTTAGAGCGAGTTGGTGAAGCCTTCAAAGATGCCTCTACATTTTTAGAGAAGACGGCAGAGGAAGGTTCTGCTCGTCCTGAAGCCAAGGCAAATCCAGCAATTGGTCAGTAAACCGCTATCACTTGAAATTACACGGAGAATCTTATGAGCAAAATCATGTCTTTCATCAAATCTATCCGTCTGAGACAAGTTCTAACCGCCTTTCTGATGGGTGCGGTGCTACTGTTTAACACAGCTTGCAGTGGCCCAGCACAGGCAAAAATGTCTAATTCAGTCAAAACCCCTTCTGGCGATGGTGGCCCTAATCCTGCTGGACAGAACCAGCCCTACGAAGGCGGCATGAACAACTTCACCGATGCAGCCCCTTCGGGGAAAGCGGTTGAAGGCACCGAGGGTCGGGTACAGCAGCTAATTGACAACGCTGATGCTATGAAGGCAGACAGCCCGAAAGATTACGCGAAAAAGGTTTGGGACAATGGCCGTGGCCCAGAACGGGCGCAAGAGGTGGGAGACAAGCTGAAGAGACGCCTTGATGATGGCAAAGAGGAACTCAAAGCAACAGGCGATCGCGTTGCCGGAAGCGGTGAGCGGGCAGGCCAGAAAACACAGGAATTGGGCGATCGCATCAGCAAGGGTGCTAGCGACGTGAAAGATAACGTAGTGGGCGCAGGAGACACGGTTTCTACTAGCTCAAGACGCACTGCCGAAGGCATTAAGGGTAAGGCAGCAGACTAATTAGTAGGTAGTCTACAGTTGATCGTTCGTCTGGTAGCAAAACGAGCTAAAAGATTTAGCGACTTCTATCAGGCGACGTGGACTAATGTACAGACCGCTAGCAGTAAATATCCAGGTAGTTAAGCCAGATATCGCATCTGGCTTTTTTCGTGAGCAGTTTTAGCGTCACAACGGACTGTTAGCTTTAGTTGATAGCGTTGCACAAATTTTATGTATATTTTGAGTAATTGACACACCATTAAAATAGGATTATATTTGCAATTAATCAGTTAATAAAGCTGATTTTTCACTCAAGATTCATACCATCATGGTGCAACATCCACAGCATCGGAAGGGTGCAGACGATGTGAGGAATGGTTAGAAAAACTGAATGCAAGCTCGATTTATATTGAGTCTATTTCAGAGCGCTCTTATGCTTGCTGACGATCAGTTCATCGTGAAACCTGATTAAATCTTCACGGAGGAATGAATGAAAGCTCCCAATTTCCTAAATCTGTTCAAGCGTTTTCGCTCAAAGCAACTTCAAAATTCTCTAGAATTTACAACTCTATCCGTAGCAGTATCGCAATACTGCCTACGAGATGACATTGGCATCGTGTCAAAGACAATTTACCCTCAACAGTCGGGTCGTGTGGAGTACCGAGCCACCTGGTGGGATGCGGTTTGCCCTGATGACGTCGTATTGCCCACCGGAACCCAAGTGCGAGTCATCGAAACGATCAACATCACTTTGGTGGTTGAGCCAGTCTCGCTCAATGGTTTGACGAATGCTTCAGACGTAGCCTGATTGTTGTAGGAGAATCTTATGGAAAATCGTAGGTTCACTAAGGGTTCAAATCGGAGGTCTCATTCTACAGGTCGCTTCTGCTCACAGTGGGTAAAGTCTCGGTGGGTAACGTCTTGCTCTAAGCCGCATCCGCGCGATCGCATTTCCACTCAACGTTTGCTGCGCCGTCAGCCTAAGATGACTCGTCAGCAGATTGCACGCTCCTTCGGCGCGTCGTCTATCCTCTTCGTTCAGCTTGCCCAAACCAGCAAAGACGGAGAAGAGGTTCCTGACTCAGATCTCTGTAGTAGGATGATCGAACCTTAAATCCCCTTTTGCCTGCCTAAGCTAGATTGCCAGCTTAGTGCAGGCTTTATTGTTCTGTTTTACTGCTTGTAACAGGATTTTATACGGGTTCTAATCTGATGTGTTCTAACGCACAAACAATACTAAGCAAGAGATATAATAATTATGTAGATTCTATGTACTTCTGTCCACCAACAGATACAAACTTTGAAGTTCAAAGTAGAGTTGTATGGAAGATCAAGGACAGGCATTACACCTAGCAGAATAATTGCTCAATAATGCTCAAATTGATTCTTGTCAGAGTTTGTGCCAAACGCCAGTCGTAGTCAGATATCCCGCTGCTGCCCTGGTTTCAGGACTCAAATTCGTTTCATGACTCAAATTTAATGAATCAGGAAATGCCTGGGAACGCATAGTTGAGACGAAAAAGGATAGTTATGGCGGATAACAAAAACGCTTCTGTGGCAAACCATAAAACTAAGCTGCATGTCGCATCCAAAGTCAGAAAACGTCTAAATCTTGACCTCTCTGAAGAAGCCTATACCTTGCTTCAAGAACTGGCGGAAGCTGAGGACAAGAACATGGCAGAGGTGCTGCGAACTGGCTTAGCCCTCTACGGCATTGCCCACGAAGAGCGACAAAAAGGTCGCAGCCTTGGTGTTGTTCAAGACGATCGCGTGATCAAAGAGATCGTCATTACTTAATTTTCAGTACTCACATTTTCAGTATGTTAGACACTGTGTTAGACAATTTCTCAATCTCGTTCAGACTCGCCTTTCTAACTTCAGCTTTCCAGATCCAATCTTTCTAAATCCATTTGTAATTTCAGGACGGTGATTAACTTCAGCGAACCTATCGAAACGGTTAGAGCAATCTAACCCACGGAGTTTGATCCCGTGGAATGAGGAGTCACTTTCCTGAAATTACGGATAGGTTGAGGTGTTATGGCTTTGTCCACTGGAGAGTATCTTAATCGGCACAACATTGATGAGACGGCAATTCAGATTGCGCCAATGGCGTTAACTGAGGTCGATCACCATGCCTATTTAGGCCAGTCCTCGGTTCAATCGACTGAGAACTACCTAGATCGGCGCGGAATCGAGAAAGCGGATTTTGTAGCCGATGAAGCGCGGGGCCGGTTCAGATATGCGTTGAGCGATCGAATGGTCGCGCTCTGGTCATTAATTGTGCCAATGGCGATCGCGCCGTTTTGGTTGATGGCGTTAGTATCTTGCCCGCCTTTGGTATCCGAGAAGCCTACTCAGAACCGATGGAGAATGCGCTTCTGGCGGCGCTAGTGTCTGATTGCGCAGGACTTTATTACGTCATCACTCGCAACTTGCTTCCACCGAGTAAAGAACGAAACTAACGCTCTTTAACTTAAGCTGGCAATACATAGGTTGACAATACTTAGGAAAATTTCAGCCATAGTTCTGTTGCTCATCTTCGTCCTCGTCTTCATCAAGGGACTCGATCAAGTCAATCACAATGTCAATCACAATCTCGTCGTGACTGACTTCGGTTTGATGCGCCCATAACCGCTCAAACAACTCCGCGTATTGATTCAACTGAGTGATGCTTTGGTGAATTCTAAAAAGTAAGTTTCTCACGATGTCTGGTTGAAGGCTTTCCTCGTTTAATGCCTCGATGCACTGTTGGTAATCTCTAATTTCGCTCACGGCGCGATCGTAATTTTCGTCAAAGTTCACAATTCGCGTCCTAATGGCGCGAATCAGATCTGATTGTGTCTGGCTATCTAGTTTCTCGGCAGTGCGCTCTAACCGCCTGAGCAGATACTTAGATCGCTCTAGTAAATCTTCGAGGCACGACAAGCGATCGTCGAGATCAATTCTTGCTTCTTCGATGGCAACACTGGCTTCGGTCAGTTGACGCAGGGCACCTTGAGCGAAGAGAGATTGCTCTTGCGATCGCGCATAGCCTCGATCATTGCAGATTTGAGCATCTGTCCAATCCGTTTCGCTCGTCCAGAGTGCCCCTAGCAAATTTGCTGATTCTAAATTTGCGTCCTTGAGCCGGGTTCCAGCTAAGTTCGCCGATCGCAGATTCGCCCCTGCTAAGATGGCTCCACTGAAGTTGCTGTAAATCAGGTAGGCTCGATTCAAATTTGCGCTCGTTAAATTTGCCGATTCTAGATTGGCATAGAGCAAGTTTGCTCCTCCTAAACGAGCATGGCTTAAATCAGCGCGATGAAGTTGTGCTCCGCTCAAAAAAGCACGGCTGAGATCCGCCTCTTGCAGATTTGCGTCGCTTAAATTAGCGTCATTCAAATTGGTTCGTCGCAGTACTGCTTGGCTCAAATCGGTACAGGTTAGATTCGCTCCTGCTAGTTTTGCTCCGCCAAAATGCACTTCTCTTAAGGTGGCGCGATACAGATTTGCCTCGCTTAAATTGGCACTGTTGAGTTTGGCTCTGGTGAGGTTGGCTCGGCTCAAGTTTACGGCGGTTAAATTTGCTCGACTGAGAGATGCATTGGGCAGATCAGCACCCCTGAGGTCAGCCCCGGCTAAATCAGCGCCCTCTAGTTTAGCTTGACTCAAATTGGCTTTATGCAGTCTGGCAAAGCTGAGATGTGCACCGTGTAGTTCAGCTTGACTGAGGGTTGCAAAACTCAGATCCGAACTTCTGAGCTTGGCGCGACGTAACCCTGCATTGCTCAAGTCTGCCCTTCTCAAGTTGGCGCGGCTAAGATACGCCCCGTGTAAGGTTGCATTTTGCAAATTCGCATTTTCTAAACAAGCAGATTCTAAGTTCGCCCCCATTAGCAGCGTATTAAATAGGTCTGCGTCATTCAGGTGCGATCGGTTGAGATTTGCTTCGGTCAGACTCGCTCTTTGTAAAACTGCCCTCTTGAGACTCGCCTCTCTCAGAAAGGCGTTTGCCATCACAGCTAGGCTTAAATCTGCCTCCTCAAGCACAGCACAGTTTAAACTTGTGAGCCGCATTGAAGCTTCACAAAGCGTCGCCTGCCGAAGACTCGCGTAGTCAAGTTTGACATGGTTGAGACTTGCTTTTTGAAGTGAGGCGCGATCGAGGACGGCGTACTCCATCACAGCATGGTCGAGTTGCGCTTGGTCTAAGTTGGCGTCGCTCAAATCGGCGTGAGAAAGGCAGGAGCGTTGAAGAGAGGCTTCCTGGAGATTCGCTCGGAGCAAGTTTGCATTGGTAAGGTTTGCTCCTTGGAGATTTGCCCGCTCTAAATTGGCATCGCTCAAATTTGCGTCCTGAAGATCGCTTCCGCTTAAGTCAGCATCAGTGAGATCGACTCCCTGTAAGTTCTGACCTCGAAGGGTTTGTCTAGAGTAGTTGCCGCCCGGTTGGAAGTTGCACATGTTCTTCTACGTTGCCACACGGTTGAGTCGGAGAGAAACGCCGTCACAGGATTTGGCAAAGTGAAGGGATCATCACTAATCATCGGATTATCTCTTAGTTAAGGTGAAGTAGCCGTATTTTGAAGTATCACCGCGATGGGTCAGTAAAGCCACGGAAAGAATTCTTAAGAATCGGTTTTGCTGACGAAAAAAGTGCGTGGATCTAACAGGGTATGCCGCTTTGAAGTAGATTTGAGAGCGGCAAAGTTCTGCAAAATAACTTAATAGTTGTGTAACAATGATCCTGATTTGCCTGATGTTCTAAACATTTACTGAGGCTGCTGACCATACCAGTTTTGCAACGCCAGTCGATGCACTTCTCGCCACGCTAACCCGTGCTGACGGGCGATCGCAGCACAGTCTTCATATTCCGGTTGAACATTAACGATCGCACCTTCTCTTGACGCCACTTTAATCTTCACTTGTCCATAACCCGTTTCCACAAGCTGAAACGCTCGATCCAGCATCGATCTCACCTGGGTAGAATGCCGAATTCCTAGAGTGCTTGTTTCTCGGAACAGAACTGTTTCGCACGCCCGAACCGTTTCTGGTGGACAAAGAACGGTCAGTAGAATTCCGGGACGGGACTTTTTCATACCAATCGCTTGTGTAAAGACATCGACGGCTCCTGCCTGGAAGAGGACATCGAACAGGTAGCCGATCGCTTGAGGATTGAGATCGTCGATTTGAGTTTCGAGAGCAGTGATCAGAGGAAGGGATGAGGGATGAGGGATGAGGGATGAGGGAGGTCTTCGACCCGCTTCGCGAGGAGGGATGAGGGATGAGAGGGAGAATCGAGCAATGGGCGTTTGGGTTTCTGAGGGAGAGGACTCTCCGATCCACAGGCGGAGGATGTTTGGGATGGGAAGATCGAGAGAGCCTGCACCTAGACCGACTTTCTGTAAGGTCATGTTGGGAGGTGCGCCGAATTGTGCGGCTAGCGTGGTCGCGATCGCGGCTCCGGTCGGGGTCACGAGTTCTCGCTCAATTCCGTTGCTGTAAATGGGCACTTGGCGCAGTTCCCACAGCTTCAGCACGGCTGGAACAGGAACGGGTAAACGCCCGTGGGCAGCGCGAATTGTGCCGCCTCCCGTGGGCAAGGCCGAACAGTAGAAGGTTTCGAGGTCGAGCCAATCCAACCCCAAACAGGTGCCGACTACATCCACGATCGCATCTACTGCTCCCACTTCGTGAAAATGCACTTGCTCGGGTGCAATCCCATGCACGGCCCCTTCCGCTGCAGCAAGTTGACGAAAAATCGCTAGACTCCAAGTCTCTGCCCTTGTAGGTAACTGGGCCACGCGAATCATCTGTTCAATTTCGGGCAAGTGTCGCTGCTTGGAGTGAGAATGATGCGGGGCGTTTGATAGGTGAGCGCTCTGTGAGGCAGAATGGTGAGGGGAATCGTCACTTAAGTCCATATGCAGCTTAGTTGCCCGTTGTCCATTGCGCTGCACGCTTTCTGCCCACAGTTTGTATTCACCCGCAATGCCCAAAGGATCAAGGTGCTGAGTCAGGTAGTCTAATGGAACGCCAACATCAATTAATGCACCCAGGCACATATCGCCTGCAATTCCCGTCGGACATTCAAGGTAAGCGACTTTACTCATCGTTGTGACACCATTACAGGCTAGAAGAACTGGCACAGGCTAGAAAAACTGGAATTGCCCTTCCGGTTTCACCCTATATCCTATTTCAACTATCAGCTATGGCGACTACCTACAAAATTCATCCTGACACTCCGCAAGCTCGTAGCGTTGATCAAATTGCCGATGCCCTGCGAAGTGGAGCGACTGTACTTTACCCAACCGATACGGTCTATGCGATCGGCTGCGATCTCAACTCAAAATCTGGCGTAGAGCGGGTGCGAAAGCTCAAACAGATGTCTAACGACAAGCCCCTGACGTTTCTTTGTCCCTCACTTTCAGACATCGCTCAGTATGCCGTGGTGACTGATCAGGCTTATCGCATTATGCGGAGTTTGATTCCGGGTCCCTACACTTTTTTGCTGCCAGCAACAAAATTAGTGCCGAAGCTGGTAATGAATCCGAAGCGCAAAACGACTGGTATTCGTGTTCCCGATAGTGCTGTATGTCAAGCCTTGTTATCGGCAATGGGAAATCCTTTAATTTCAACGTCTGCCCACGTTCCAGTAGATGATGAGATCATTCCAGTGAAAGTACGCGATCCAGAAAACCTGTCGTTAGCCGAATTATTTGACAGTATGGATCGCTTGGTAGACGTTATTGTAGATACCGGAGAAGAACCGTCCTATGCCGTATCCACAATTCTCGATCTGACAGGCGACGACCCAGCGATGGTACGGAAAGGTCTAGGATGGCAAGCGGCTTCCGAATGGGCAACCGTTGCCTGAGCACCTTGGGCTGCCACCTGAATAACTGTCCACTTGATGAAAGGTAATCAAAGGTATTATTTATTACTTAGTTAAGCGATCGCTACGCCTACATTCCTTATCGTGACTAACGACGAAACGGTTTTAACCGTCTGCACTCGGTTGAGCCGATCTTCTTAGGTTGAGGATTTTTCTAACCACCTCAAAAACTGACATATGCCTAGCTAATCTTTCCCGAAGCTACAGGGCAATGACATGTAGACACTAATGTGCACTACCAAGTCCAGGTCGAACCTATGAACGCAAAATCTATTAAAGATTCTAAGCGGCTAACCGTTACTCCCTTAGAGAATGAGAATTGGGATTCTAGCCACATTGGTGTAGCAGATCACTCTGGAGAACTCAATTCAACCGAGCGTCTGGTCAACCTGCTAGCAGCCGAACTGGAATCTGAGCTAACTGTGGCGGGCAAAACAGTGCATGCCGTTGCTGACCGGATTGCAACAGAAGTAGAACGAATTTGTGCAAAGAGCGATCGCATTCAGCATTCAGGCGAAGTTGGGTCTTGGCGGCTAACGCTGGCGCGGTATCGGCTGCAAAAGTGCGTTCATTACTACCGATTAGGGTCGCGTCAAGGTCGGGTTGAGCTTCACAGCAGTCTCAGTACGATGGTGTACCGTCCGATCGCGCCCGCTCACTTGCAACTGAGCTTTCAAGCACGGTACAGCTTAATCGAAGATTTTCTCCAAGGCTTTTACACCGAATCGCTAAGAGCGTTCCGTCGGGAAAATCAGTTAGCCGAAACCTATCAGCCTCGGACTCGGCTAGAACTGGCAGAATATATGGCCTTTACTGAGCAATACGGCAAGCGTCGCATTACCCTACCCACTCAGCACAGCCAACAGCTTGTGATTCTACGGGCGCAGCGCTTTGCTAGTCGTCAGCCTCAAGAAATTGCAGTCGATATTGAAACGGCGATGGAAACTGCCAAAGGTGACGAAGCCGATACCTATGGACGGTCTCCAGTGCTGCAAATGATTCGAGAGCAGATGGTAGCCGATAAAGATGATTCGTCGGAATCGGGATTGCGCGATCGCGTTATTGCTGAACTAATGCAATATCTCGGATCTCAAGGGCAACAAGACTGTGTAGACTATCTCACGCTCAAGCTCAAAGATCTGTCTGTGCCGGAGATCGATGACATTCTGAATTTGACACCCCGGCAACGCGATTATCTGCAACAGCGCTTTAAATATCACGTTGAAAAGTTCACGACCTCTGGCAATTGGAAAGTCGTTCACGAATGGCTTGGAGCTGATTTAGATCAAAACTTTGGACTCTCCACTCAGCAGTGGGACATCTTCTTAGGAACTCTTTCGGTCGATCAGCAACAGCTTCTGCAACTCAAACAAGCCAAAGCCGATGATCAAGAGATCATGCAAACGCTGAGGCTGACAGCAAAGCAACTTCAGAAACGCTGGTCAACGTTGTTAGATGTAGCGCGGCAGGTTCGGAATCAAGCAAAATAGGGGCGGTGGCTTCTAGATTTCCAATTACCTGCTTGAATAGGCTAGGCGATTGGTTCTGGCAATTTAGAATTCTGTTACTACCAAAGCCGTACTTTTCGTACTTCTATTGAAGTTGGTCAATCCTTTCCAGATTTGCATCTTTGCTCGTCCAATTCCGTAAACCTTCACCTGCTCTAATTCCACGGCTCGCGATGCTTTGAGTAGAATGCGATCCTTTGGAGCTTGGCAAAGCCAATCGCCAGGTTTCGCATGTCTGTTTCACTATATTTTTCGTCGGCTCACCACATCTGAATCGTTTACAAATTTTTCAGAAGGGAATTGAGCTAAAGCTTCTGCCTGATCCGCAAAATTAACAATCCGTCTAGGCTCAGTGTCTTCACCTTAAGTGTTTAGAGCAGATTGTCTTGGCGACTTTAGATTGTTCTTTAAACTGTGTACCGCCGCAGGTACGACGAACTGTCTTTTGACGGCAGTACACCTTTGCTCAAATGATATTTGTGTCACCAAGATTGCCTAACCCTTGACCTGGCAGGTAATTCTGAATTGAAGTAGACACTGTGCTGAAACAAAATCTTAATCTTAAACTAACGTTAGGGGCCGCAAGTACTGCATTCCTGAGCATTAACCTAGTATTCGCTGAAGTTCTTTCTGTTAAAGCAACTGAAGTAGAAGATGTCGCTGTTACTGTCAACGCTCGGAGCAATGCTAGGCATAACACTTTAGAATTTAGAAAAGCGAATCGTAGCTCAAACTCTATTATTAATGCCTTATCCAATGAGTTCAGCATTGAGCAGAACTCAACACCAGTACTGCGAATCCGCGACCTTGAGCCAAAAACTGAGGCTAAATTACTGATTGAACCGGGGGTTAACGTATCTCAAGCGAAGTTGGCTCAAATTTCAACTCCTTCAATCGTGACTCAAGCACCTTCTAATGAATCGCAATCTGAAGAAGAGGATGAATCGCAATCTGAAGAAGAGGTTGTCGTTGAAGGAAAACGCCAAAAGCCAACGTCTAGCCCGGTGTATAGAATTCAGTCAGATGAGATTCGCAAGCAGGGAGCAGACAGCGCCGCAGAAGTTTTACGCGGTCTACCAGGATTTGCGATCAATGATGTCGGCTATGGCGCAGATATTCATACTGGAACGTTCTACCGGGGCGCATCGATTAATCAGTCCGTGTTCTTGCTCAATGGCAGACCGATCGGAACGAACGTTAATACCTATCATGGTGCAACCGATCTAAACGGCATTCCTACAGGTGCGATCGAGCAAGTCGAACTATCGAGCGGAACCAGCGCAACGCTCTATGGCTCAGAAGCAGTAGGCGGTGTGGTTAACATCATCACAAAAAAGGGGAGCGGCCCACCAAAACTGAACGGACTCGCACAATTCGGCTCCTATGGGCTATCGAATTATCGGGGCAACTTTACAGGCTCGTCAGGCAAGTTAAACTACATTCTCAGTTACGAACGGTTTAAAGCAGACAACGACTATCGAGTGCCCATCGGTGCAGCCAATCGCGGCGCAGATGGAAGACTATTTAATAGCGATGCCAAGATTGAGAATTACTATGGCAACTTCAGCGTAGATCTGAACTCGCGTAACACGTTGAGTTTAGATGTTTCGGCAATTACCAGTCGAAGAGGACTGCTATATTTTGGCTTTCCGATTCAGCGCGATCGCTTGAATCACGACAAGCTAAATGCTGGCTTAACCTGGCAATCTCAGCTAGGTAACAGCAACGACTCAACCTTAACGACAACGCTATCGTTCAATCAAGACAAATTCAACACGTCAGGTCCCGCCCAAGCGAGATTTTTTCGGACAGGAGACCTCAATTCTCGCGCCTTAAACGCTAGAGTTGAACATAATTGGCAAACCAGTAGAACCAACAATCTTCAGTGGGGAATTGATCTGCAGAATGCGTTTCTCACAGGAGAACTGTCTAGTACCGTGCCTCAATTTTCGAGATTGAATGGTGAGATTGAGCGCGATCGCTTTCAAGCGTCTCTATTTGCACTCAATACTTGGCAAATTACCAACACTTTACAGGCTGAAGTTGGACTGCGGCAAAACTTTACCAGTGATTTCGGAAGTTATCTTAATCCCAGTGTGGGCGCACGCTGGGCGATTTCTCCGAATGTTGCGGTGCGTGGCAGTGTCGTATCGGTGCATCGCAATCCAGGACTCGATCAACTTTACCTGTTCGACACCGTGCATAATTGGTTGCCTAATCCAGACTTAGACCCTGAAACGGGTGCGTCTTGGTCAGCAGGAGTCGATGTTCAGCTTTCCTCGCAGTTAACCGGGCAATTCACCTACTTTGGCAGTCGATTAAACGATCGCTTAGGCATCCAATCGGGACGTTGGACAAATATTGGACTCGTGAATACAAACGGGTTAGAAGCTGCCGTGCGCTGGCAAGCCTCGCCGCAGTGGTCAACGTTTGTGAACTACACCTACACCGATGCCAAGATTGGAAGTGGTGCTGAAAAAGGATTGCAGTTAAGCTCAATCCCTTACTCTGTAGCCCAGTTGGGCGTTGGCTATGCCTCGAATGGCTGGGAAGTGAATTTATATATCAGCTACTTTAGCGGGGCACGGCGAGCAATCTTTCTAAACCCAGGAGACGATAGTCGCGAGTTCTCTCCGGGCTGGATTAACTTAGATTTTGGAGTCCGGATTCCGATTACAAACCAGTTAGGATTCACGCTGCTGCTTGAGAACCTTGCCGATCGCACGTATGAAAAATCGAATCGCATCTATCAACCCGGACTAACTTACCGCGTTGGATTACAGTCGAGTTTTTGAAGCTTCCAGAAGTGGAGAAGCCAGGGTAAGGGAAAAGAGCAGGCCATAGCGCTCAAGTTGCGATCACTCAGTTGGCGCTCAATGATATTAATTTAATGTCATTGAATTAATATCATCGAAGAATTAATGTCATCGAAGAACAGGGCGATTTAAAGCGCGTTGACAGACGCGCTCTAGAAATCATGCAAATCTAAATTGATACCCCTTCTGTGGGTACTCTAACCTGACTAGCTTCCTTACTGACATGACTTATGCAGAGCATTCCTACCACCATTCCATTTGTCGATTTGACGCCGCAACACCAACCCATTCAAGCGCAGATCGATCGCGCTATTCGCACGGTGATCGAGCGAGGCGATTATGTTTTAGGACAAGCGGTTGTGGAATTTGAGCAGGCTTTCGCCGCCGCCTGCGGAGCCTCATTTGGAGTAGGGGTCGCTTGTGGAACGGATGCGATCGCACTTGGTTTGCAAGCTTGCGGAATTGGCAATGGTGATGAAGTTATTCTACCGGCGAATACATTTGTCGCCACTCTAATTGGCGTTTTAAGAACAGGCGCAGTTCCTATCTTAGTCGATTGCGATCCGAAGACCGCACTGCTCGATTTAGTGGCGGCAGAAAACGCAATCACACCCAGAACTCGCGCGATCGTGCCTGTGCATCTCTACGGTCAAATGGTATCGCCGACCTTGTTACGAGATTTAGCAAACACGTACGGTTTGCTAATTTTTGAAGATGCAGCGCAGGCACATTTAGCTCAGCGAGAAGGATACAAAGCAGGTTCAGTCGGCATGGCCGCCGCCTTTAGTTTTTATCCGAGTAAGAATTTGGGGGCGTTGGGTGATGGTGGCATGGTTGTCACTCAAGACGAGGCGATCGCCACAAAACTCCGGTCCCTACGAAACTATGGCGCACCCCGCAAATATTTTCACACCGATTACGGCACAAACAGTCGATTGGATTCGATGCAAGCGGCTGTTCTAGGTGTCAAACTGCCGTACCTAAATGAGTGGAACCGCGATCGCCGCCAAATCGCCGAGCAATACAACGCACTCCTGAAACCGCTCCACTCTAAAGGGTTGTTGCCGATTCAAAACCAAAGCGGTAAAGGTCATGTTTATCATCTCTATGTGCTTCGAGCGTTTCGGAATACACTGCTGGGTGAGACCCCCTGCCTGGTCAATCGAGACGCGCTGCAAGCCTATCTAGACACCCAAGGAATTCAAACCGGAATTCACTATCCGTTGCCCTGCCATCTCCAACCTGCATTTAAGAACTTGGGCTACCGCGCCGGAGACTTCCCGATCGCAGAAGCCCTTTGTCAAGAAATTATTTCTTTACCCATGTATCCGGGTCTTACTGAGGAACATGTGATACAAGTGATGGGCGCGATTGAGGAAGCTCTCGCCACACCATCTGCAATCCAACTCTCGGCCTAACGCCATGCGAACTGCCCGGATCTCTCTTATCGAACGCTATTGGAGTGATGCTGCTCTACTCGGCTTACTGACGCTGATGTATGCTCCTCTACTGGTTCACTGGTATGACGGTTGGCTGCGAAAATCTATCAGCATCGAACACGAGTACTTTAGCCATGGGCTGATCGGGCTGCCGTTTGCTGCATACATCGCCTGGACACACCGCCGACGATGGCAACGGCTCGATTCGCCTCAAGACGTTCTACATCGAATGACAGCACGCCCAAAGCAGCGCCAAGAATTTGCAGGGGTAACCCTGTCAGGCGCAGTATTTCTACTGATGGCTGGAGTCTTATATCTCAGTGGATTACCTGATCCGGTCAATATCTCGTTTCCTGTGCTGCTTACCGGACTGTGCTTATGGCTCAAAGGCATACCGGGTCTGAAGCTACAATCATTTCCACTGCTACTCGTCTTTTTGGCAACCCCAAACGAAATTCCTTATCTGATTGCACCTTATACCCTACCGCTACAAGCCTTTATTGCGGGAAGTGCAGGATTCGTTCTGGCTCAATTGGGAATGGATGTGACCGTGCAAAACATCTACCTATCAGTTGGAGGCAAGCTCGTAGAGGTAGCACCTTATTGTGCTGGACTGAAGATGCTGTTTACCAGTTTATATGTGGCGCTGATGTTGCTGTATTGGACAGATAACTTGCGGGTGCGCCCCATCGTTATTTCTTTTTTGACCGCCACGATCGCAACTAGCATTCTCGCAAATATTGTCCGAAATACCCTGCTGGCGTACTTTCATGGCACGAGCCAAACCGCTGCTTTTCATTGGTTACACGATGGCTGGGGCGGCGATGGCTACTCGGCTATCATGCTGGGTTTACTGGTGGTAGTAATTCGTCAACTTGAAGCGTTCTTCGCGCCAGCCGTAACTCAAGACTTGCCTTAAATTTTGCCCCTATCTGAGTTTGCCTCATGCACCTGTCTCTACCCAAGCTCAAGCAGCTTTCCCTCGCCAAGTTAAGTCTTCTCCTGTTGCTGGTTGTCCTCGTCTGTTGGGGGGCAATTCCAGGCTACTTATCGGGCGGCAACTGGCGTTGGACATCGCCGCCAAGAGTCACAGTTCTCAAGCAACTCAAGCAGCTTAGACAAGATGGGCTGACGTTGACAGAGTGGCAAACTGATGACCGGCGCGTTTCAATCATTGGGGAGCATCGCTGGCTGCAACAAACGATTAGCGAGAAGCGCAACCCAGACAGGGCTATAGATAGTTCTCAAACAAGTTCTCCAATAAATAGCTCTCCAACAAAAGCAACCATATTTCTGTTTCCGCAAAATGGGCCGTTAGATCAGCCTGCCGTAGAATGGACTGATCTCGACGGCGTTCAAGGCTGGAAAACTGATTCTACCCGAACCGCAGAATTTATCACCTCCAAATCGCCTGCTCAAGTCACCGCCCGCTTTTTTCGAGCGTGGACTGACAGACAAACCTATGCAGTATTGCAATGGTATGCCTGGTCAGGGGGAGGGCATCCCATGCCGAGCCATTGGTTTGTGGCTGACCGCATTGCGCAATGGAGCGATCGTCGCGTGCCTTGGGTGGCGGTGAGTCTGTTAATGCCCATCGAACCCTTAGACGACATTGAGAAATCTTGGTCGAAACTAGAGTCATTAGCTCAGACTGTGCAAATCACCTTGATGGAGGGTGCTTTAAAAGAGAACGCTGGGTGAGCGAATTTGTGATCCACCCGTAAAATGAAGGGCAAACTTCATCAAAAACAACACAAATCTGATACTGAGATCCCTGAAACCAATGGGGTCAGTGTGAATAATCTTGATCAAATGGGTATTTACTGAGTATCGGTGAGATCCATCGTGATATTAGCCCGCCCGTCTTCTCGTTATGTCTTTAGCTTCTCGACTGACTGCTTTCTGTTTAATCGGTACTCATTCTGTCGCAGCGACGTTGCCACTTGGGATGCTGACTTGGCTTACCAACTCAGTATGGGCTGATTCTGCATCCAGTCAAACTCTAATGAGTCAGACTCCGATGCCTCCTGTTCTCAACCCGGCAGATCCAATCGTACCAGAGCGCAACACCGACCCAACTGTGTCTCCTCGGCGTCCGACGTCTTTAGATCTCGTTGAGCAAGCTCGGCAACGACTCCGGGAGCGGGGTGAGCTTCCAGCGCCGATGCCAACTCCAAGCACACCAAGCCGTGTAGTTGTGCCAACTGTACCCGGGCCAACTGCACCTGTGCCGACTGTACCTGCGCCGATTATAACTGTACCTGTACCAACTGTACCGACGGTGCCTGCTGTCGTTACGCCTGTTCCACCCATAAATGCGCTCCCGACTCAAGCCTTTGAGCCATACCGCTTGGGCGGAGGAGACACCATTTCAGTCGTGGTTCAACGATTCTCCGATTTGAATTTCCAGGCCACGATCGATCAAGAAGGAAATATCACCGCTCCGCTGCTCGGGCGTCTGTCGCTACAGGGATTGACGATCGAACAAGCCCAAGAGAGAGTCCGGCAAGGACTCGATCGCTATGTGATTAATCCGATTGTGTATCTAGCGCTGAGTAATCCTCGCCCAGTCTTAGTCACCCTAACTGGCGAAATCACTCGTCCGGGGTTATACCCGCTTCAACTGCCGCGGATCAGTTCGGCATTGTTGATCGCAGGAGGTGCAACCTCAACCGCCGACCTGCGAGCCGTTCGAGTCAAACGCAGTTTGCAGGATGGTTCGACCCTGGAAGAAGAACTCGATTTGATCACCCCCTTGAAAGATGGGTCTGCGTTGCCCGATTTACGGCTGCAAGATGGGGATGTTGTGGTGATTCCAAAAATTGAGCAAAGTGCGGCTCAGGAGTACGATCGCGACTTGGTTGCTCGCTCGACCTTAGTGAAACCTCAAATTACGGTACGGGTTCTGAGTTATGCCAGTAGCGGCTTAGGCAATGTGACGCTTCCCAACGGCAGCACGTTTCTAGACGCCTTATCTGCGGCTCGCCCCAATCCCGATCGCATCGATTTTCGCAGAGTTGCCCTGATCCGCTTTGATCCGGTGAAGAAAGAGGCTGTGTCTCGTGACATTAATGCAAAAAATGTTCTCATGGGCGACCTGACGCAGAATGTTGTCTTAGAAGATAATGATGTGATTGTGATTGGTCGCAACTTGGTCGGCAAGATCACCTACGCGCTCAATACCTTCACTCAGCCCTTCCGAGACGTGCTGGGATTCCTGCTGTTCTTCCGGGAATTGCGAAGCGGTGCAGCTAATCTGTTTGGTCCGAATAACAGCGATAACGATAACGATCGATAGTCTTCTCTAACTCGACGGGCTTCTACCTATGTCTCCTCCCATCATCAAGCGCTACTTTCTCGCCGTTAACCGTTATAAATGGGTCATTCCTGCCGGGGTTGCAGTAGGACTGGGGGCAGCCGGAGTCATCGCCATTCAGCCTGAAGCACCACCCAGCTACCTTGCTGAAGCCTCGCTTGTCTCTAATGCGCCGCCGATCGCGTTTTCAACCATTGGTACGGAAGTGCGGCAGCCTGTCGAGACGTTTACAGCCGAAACGCTGTTGCCGAAAGAGTTGATCGAAGCGATCGCAAAAGAGGTCGGACTTCAGCCCAAAGAACTGAGCAGCAATATTGCGGTCAAAATTGGCGGAGGTGGTGACAAAGCAAAGGACGGCGGTGGGAAAGCACAGATCGATGTGACGTACAAAGACAGAGATCAGCAACGCGCCGTTAGTGTAATTGGGCAAGTGACGCAACGGATTGTCGAGCAGAGTCGGTCGAATAATTCGGCGCGATTGCGATCGGTGATTGACTCGATTCAGCAACGATTGCCAACGGTGAAAAGCGAATTGACGACCACCGAGAACGCTCTGGAGAATTTTGATCGATCGCAAGGACCCCAAATTCTAGCAGCGCAGGATGGCAGCATCATCAAATCCATCACGGGGAGCCAGCAGCAGGCGAGAGATTTGCAACTCCAGTTAGACGGCGTAAATACGCAGATTCGCAGTTTACAGGCCAAACTGGGGCTCGATCCCAACCAAGCGTATGTCTCGTCCGCCCTAAGTGCCGACCCGATCATTGCGACTCTGCGTGCCCAAATTCAGCAAGTCGAGTCCCAAATGGCAGTTTTAGGTAAAGATTTGCGCTCTGAGCATCCTCAAATGGTAACGCTGAGAAAACAGCAAGAAGCGTTTAACGAAGAACTGAGGAGACGAGCTGCTGAAGTAATAAGGGGCAATGGTTCTGCTGCCCCACTGATCGGCAATGTGCGTCAAGATAGCAGCCTTGATCCGGCTAGACAGCAGTTAGCCAACACGCTAGTTAACCTCAAAACTCAACAAGAAACGCTTCAGCAACAGCTAATTTCAACGGCGCGATCGCAGCAAGAGCTTCGACAGGAATTCTCTAGCATTCCTAATAAGCAGATGGAGCGGGTTCGCCTTGAAGATCAGGTGAGGCTCAAAAAGAGCCTGTATGATCAGATGCAGCAAAAGCTTGTCGATGCCAGAGCGGCAGAGGCCGAGACCGTCAGTAGCTTGAGCTTAGCGAAAAATCCATCCGTAGCTCCTGCCAGTCTCAAGGCTCCAAAAAGTATCCCAATCACGCTCGGTATCGGCGGTGTTGTCGGGTTGGTTATCGGGGCGGGTCTCGTCTTTTTACTTGATACTCTAGAAGGCACATTCTACACGGAAGAAGACTTGCGCGAAGCCATTCGACAGCGAGATGTGCCCATTTTGGGCGTTCTGCCGCGCGTGAAATCATTTATTCCCGGCAGTTCCCCAGTCTTGGCTCAGCCCAATTCGCCGTACTTTGAATACTATGAGCGGTTTCGGAGTAATTTGCGGTTGAGCGATGTGAAAGCGCCGCGAGTCGTGATGGTCATCAGTACAGTCGATGGAGAAGGGAAGACCGTCACGGCGTATAACCTGGCGATCGCGTCTGCTCGTGCGGGCAAACGCACCTTACTGGTTGAAGCCGACCTGCGATCGGGGTCTGCGTCTCGCTACGTCCATCTATCGCCTGATCCCGATAGTCAAGTTGAGCCGCTTCGATTCTTAGGACAAATTAGCAACTGTATTCGTCTCGCGCCTGATGTGGAGAACCTTTATGTTGTGCCGAGTCCAGGTCCGCAGCAGCAATCTGCGTCGATTGTAGAATCGAGTGAAATGCGACGATTACTAGAAGACGCACGGGGGCGCTTCGACCTGGTGATTGTCGATTCTCCGGCGCTCAGTAAGTGCAATGACGCGCTCCTACTCGAACCCTTGACAGACGGCATGATTCTCGTGACCCGGCCGGGCGTGACGCAGCAAAGCTTGCTCGAAACGGCAATTGATCAACTGAATGAATCGGACAATTTACGACTGCTCGGAGCCGTCACAAATGGAGCCGACGTTCAGTTGCCGCGATCGGTCGAGGATGCGATGCTGGCTGAAGCACAGGAAATGCTTTCAACCGAGGGTGCGGCTTCAAGTCACCAAAGCGTTCCAACACCCCATTTAAACTAAGTGGTCTGCCATTTTTAAGGTGTGGGTTTAGAAAGAGATGTTTAGAAAGAGATAAGGAAGTCAGCAGAGCTATTCTTCCATCCTTATCTACGAAGTGTTGCCGCAGGCATTCTTATTTGTTGCAGCACTACCCCCGCAACAAGTAAGAATGCAGGTTGAAGGTAGCGCTGCCAACAATTGAGAGTTTATTCTAAAATTGGCTTCCCCCTTAAGATAGAGCCCTGACACCCTCCGATTGGCGTAGTCTACTGAGGTCTGATTGGAAGCTGATCGGCGAAATCGCGTTGTCTATCTTTAAAAAGAGGATATTCTGTCGTCTCCCATCCATTCCAGTTCTCGCTACTGCTTGTATGGTTAATTTGCCTTTCCGCGATCGCGTGATGTCTCTTAACCCAAACCACAGCCTCAAAGCTCGCTTGGGAGTAGCAACGGGTGGCATTGTGATTTTGCTGTGTTTGCTGCTGAGTTGGAGTGTGGGCAACACGACTCAAGAGCGGCTCCAAGCTACACAGGGAGAAGCTTTGGCAGAACTCGCCTCCCAAATGGCAGACAAACTTGATCGGGGGATGTTCGAGCGGTATCGCGAAATTCAAATTCTCGCTGCCTTGCCACCAATTCGGAATCCTAACGCTTTAGTTGCAGAACAGCGATCGCTGCTTAATCAGACCCAGCAGACCTACCCAGACTATGCTTGGATCGGCATCACAAACAAGCGAGGAATCATTACCGCCAGTACGCAGGGCATTTTAGAGGGGGTTGATGCATCGTCTAAAGACTGGTTTCGGAAAGCACAAGTCCGTCCGTTTGTGGGAGATGTGCATCGTGCTAAGTTGCTAGAGCCAATCTTACAGCGTCCGAATCAAGAGCCACTTCGATTTTTAGATTTAGCGGCTCCTATTAGGGATAAACAAGGAAACTTGCAAGGGGTCATTGCCGCCCACCTCAACTGGAAGTGGACAGAAGAGATTCAAAAGTCCCTGCTCGAACCGGTAAGACGCAAGCGACAAGTTGAAATCTTGATTCTCGATCCTCAAGGCACTGTGCTGCTAGGAGATCCGTCTCACGAAGGGAAGAGACTAACATTGCCCAATGTACAAACGGCACAGCCCAATCAGAATTACGCGATCGAACGGTGGACAGATGGAGAATTTATTACCGGAGTGGCAGAAAGCCGAGGCTATCGCAGCTATCCGGGCTTGGGTTGGCGCGTGCTGGTGCGTCAAGATGCAGATGTTGCGCTTGCCCCCGCGCGATCGCTACAACGCCAAATTCTTGGTTTAGGGAGTTTATTTGGGATTGGATTTGCGCTTTTAAGCTGGCTTAGCGCTAGCCAAATTGTAAATCCTTTGCTCAAGATTACCGCGATCGCCGATCAGCGTCGGCAAGGAAACTCGCGTGTCGAAATTCCCATTGTTAAAGGACAGGATGAATTAGCCAAACTGTCCCAGTCGTTGCGCTACCTCGTGACAAGTTTAGAAGAGCAGCAAGCGGCACTGAGTGAGAGCGAAATGCGCTTTCGCCAAATGGCAGAAACAATTCATAGCGTCTTTTGGCTGTTTGATCCGCACGCTCACCAGTTGCTTTACGTGAGTCCTGCCTACGAAAAGGTCTGGGGGCGATCTAGGGCGAGTTTACTGAGCGACTTTAGCTCCTGGATCGAGAGCATTTATCCCGACGACCGCGATCTCGTCAGGACGGCTCCCGCAAGATGCCTCGCTGAGGGCAGTATGGATGAAGAATATCGCGTGGTTCGTCCTGACGGCTCGATTCGATGGGTGCGCGATCGCGGCTTTGTGGTGCGCGGTGAAAACGGACAACCCGATCGGCTGGCAGGAGTGGCGGAAGACATTACCGTTGCAAAGCAGCGTGAAGCGGAACGCAAACTGGCAGAACAAGAACGCGAACAGTTATTAGAGCGAGAACAATCGGCACGAGCTGACGCAGAAGCCGCCAACCGCATCAAAGATGAATTCCTGGCGATTCTGTCGCACGAACTCCGCACGCCGCTCAACCCGATTCTAGGCTGGTCAAAACTGTTGCAAAGCGGCAGGCTCAATTCGGACAAAACTCAAGAAGCCCTCAAGACGATCGAACGCAATGCCACACTTCAAGTGCAGCTCATCGACGATTTGCTTGATGTGTCCCGAATTCTTAGAGGCAAGTTAAGTCTGGACATGAAGGCGGTTGATCTCCGCAGCGTAATTACAGCCGCGATCGACACTAGCAAACTAGCAGCAGAAGCCAAAGCGATCGCTGTTGAAACTAACCTGCCAACAGAGACAATAACGGTAATGGGTGATTCGAGCCGATTGCAGCAAATTGTCTGGAATTTGTTGTCCAATGCGGTGAAGTTTACGCCTAGCGGTGGGCAGGTCACAATTGACTTAGACAAAGTAGGGACTTACGCCCAAATTCAAGTAACCGACACGGGTAAAGGTATCAGTGCTGATTTTTTGCCCTATGTGTTTGAGCGATTCCAGCAAGAAGACGGCACTACGACTCGAAAATTTGGCGGACTGGGATTAGGACTAGCGATCGCGCGTCAACTCGTCGAACTCCACGGCGGCGCGATCGCGGTAAATAGTCCGGGCGAAGATCAGGGTGCCACCTTTACCGTCAAGATTCCACTAGGGGTCAATGCTATTTCTGCCGATGTCTCGAAAGAAACAGTTTCTGCGAATTTGAGTGGCACTCGCATTCTCGTCGTGGATGATGATTCCGACTCTCGTGAATTGGTGCGATTTGCTTTGGTGCAAGAAGGCGCAACGGTAATCGCCGTTACATCAGGAGCCGCCGCAATTAACACCTTTCACTCAGAAGAAACTGCAACTGGTTCTCAGCTTATTCCCGATCTCCTTCTAAGTGACATTGGTATGCCAGACATGGATGGGTATACTTTGATTCGTCAGATTCGCAGCCTGCCCCCCAATCGTGGCGGAGCCATTCCGGCGATCGCGCTCACTGCCTATGCCGGGGAACTCGATCAGCAACGCGCGATCGCAGCGGGCTTTCAGCGCCATATCGCAAAGCCAATCGATCCCGATACACTAATAGAAGCGATCGCGCTTTTAATATGCCGATAGGCTCAGTTAGTAACAGGATCAGTGAATAATTGACTGGGTTAAACTGACTCGACCCAAAACCGCCCCAAAACAGCAGGTTTGCTTTGAGCTATGACACGACAAGATACAGCAGCAGAGCAAGATTTACCCAGTAATCCACCTCCTCTGAGTGTAGAGGAGCCGCTCAACGCTGAGTATTACAAACGCCAACTTGAAGCGGTTTGCAACAACGCTACCCTCGCTCTCTTTATCATGGATGAGCAGCAGCAGTGCATTTACATGAATGCGGCGGCAGAGCAACTGACGGGGTTTCGGTTGGCTGAAGTGAAGGGGCAGGCGCTCCACAATGTCATTCATCATACTCATCCGGATGGGCGTCCCTATGCGCTAGAAGACTGTCCAATCGATCAAGCATTTCCGCAGAACAATCAGGAGCAAGGAGAAGAAGTTTTCGTTCACAAAGATGGAAGCTTCTATCCAGTTGCTTATACGGCTAGTCCGATTCGAGAAGGCAATGGCGTTGTTGGCACCATTATTGAAGTTCGCGACATCACTCAAGACAAGTTAGATGAGCAGGCGCGAACAGAGCTTGATCGGGCGAAGACCACTTTTTTCAGCAACATTAGCCATGAACTCCGCACGCCTCTAACGTTGGTGTTAGGTGAAGCAGAAGAAGCGTTAGCAGATGCTGAGGAACCGCTTTCTCTCCGGCAGCGCGATCGCCTTGAAGTGGTGCAGCGCAATGGTCAACGGTTGCTTAAGCTCGTCAATACGCTGCTTGATTTTTCTCGCCTCGAATCAGGACGCACGCAAGCGACCTATGAACCAATGGATCTGGCGGCGTATACGGCTGAGCTTGCCAGTGTATTTCGCTCTGCGATCGAGCGAACCGGGTTGCAGCTTGTGATCGATTGCCCTCCCCTGCCTGAAGCGATTTACAGTGATCGCGAGATGTGGGAGAAAATTATCTTCAATCTATTGTCTAATGCGTTTAAGTTTACGTTTCATGGCTGGATTACTGTTCGATTGAGATGGCTAGACGATCGGGTTGAACTAGCCGTTGCCGATACGGGTATTGGCATTCCTAGCGAAGAGTTACCGCATTTGTTTGAGCGCTTTCACCGCGTTAGAGGTGCAGAAGGACGCAGTTTTGAAGGCTCTGGGATTGGCTTATCGCTGGTGCAAGAACTCGTGCAACTCCACGCTGGCACGATTGATGTGACTAGCGTTCTCGGTCGAGGCAGTTGCTTTACCGTTTCGATTCCGACTGGAACGGCGCATGTACCAATTCATCAACGCGAGATCGGTCATACCGTCGCGATTAGCGCCAAAGGCGCAAACTCCGAAGGACATAGCGCAGAGCGCAACACAGACGGAACTGCGAGAACGAGTCCCTTCGTGACAGAAGCGCTAAGCTGGCTGCCGACTGACCATGAAGCCGAAGAGATCCAGGAGGTCAAGGCGGCTGAGCCTGCTGCTCGTATTCTGCTTGCAGATGACAATGCTGATATGCGCGAGTATGTCAAGCGGCTATTGAGCCGGAAGTATGAGGTTCAAACCGTGGCAGATGGCACTTTAGCGCTCAATGTTGTGCGATCGTCGGGAGAATCGCATCTTCCTGATCTCGTCTTAACTGATGTGATGATGCCCGGACTCGACGGGTTTGAACTCCTGCGATCGCTCAGATCTGATCCGAAAACGCAAAATATTCCGATCATCTTGCTCTCAGCACGAGCCGGAGAAGAATCGCGGATCGAAGGACTTGCAGCGGGAGCCGACGATTATCTGATCAAGCCCTTTTCAGGCAGAGAACTGGTTGCCCGCGTAGAATCGAGTCTCAAACTTGCCCAACAACGGCAACGATCGCAATCACGAGAACATGCCCTGCGAACGGAAGCCAAAACCGCAGAAGCAAATCTGCAAGAGGTGTTGTCTACGCTACGCGACGGTTTTTTTGTGTTGGATCATCACTGGCGCTATCTTTACATTAACGATCGTCAACTCGAAATTGCCGAAATGCAGCGCGAAGCGGTCATTGGCAAGAACGTTTGGGATTTCTTTCCCGATCTCGTTGGCACTGAGTTCTACGATCGCCTACATCAGGTGATGCGAGAAAAAACGCCGGTACAGTTCGAGTATTACTACAGCGCTTGGAATCGCTGGTTTGAAAATCGGGTCTATCCAACGCCAAACGGCATTTCGATTCTATGTGCTGAGATTAGCGATCGCAAACAAGCTGAAGCCGATCTGCGAGAAAATGAGGCTCGACTGCGATTCATGTTAGATGCCTCCCAAATTGGCGCATGGGATCTCGATCTCACCACAGAACCCCATACTGCTCACCGATCACTTAGACACGACCAAATCTTCGGTTATGAAGTACTGCTGCCAGAATGGAGCTACGAAATCTTTCTAACTCACGTTCACTCCAACGATCGCGCCTTTGTCAACGAGAAGTTTCAACAAACGCTCTCTGCCAATACCAATTGGGATTTTGAGTGCAGAATTATCCACCCTGATCAAAGCATTCATTGGATTTGGGTACGTAGCAGTGTTTACTGTGACCAGAATGGCACGCCGACTCAGTTGTTGGGAATGGTCGTGGATATCACCAATCGTAAACGGGCTGAGCAAGAGCGGGAAGAATTATTACAGCGCGAACAAGCCGCCCGCGAAGCGGCCGAGCAAGCCAATCGAATTAAAGATGAATTCCTCGCTGTGGTATCTCACGAACTCCGCACACCAATGAATCCGATTCTCGGTTGGTCGCGATTGCTGCAACAAGGCAAACTGAAAGGCGAACGAGTCACAGACGCGCTCGCCACGATCGAACGTAACGCCAAACTTCAGGTGCAGTTGATTGATGATTTACTCGACATTTCTCGAATTCTACGCGGCAAAATGAGCCTTGCGATCGCGTCTGTTGATCTAGGTATGGTCATTTCTAGCGCGATCGAAACGGTTCGATTAGCTGCTGAAGCGAAGTCTTTACTGATCCAAATAACGGGTGCTAAGCAGGGCGTGATGGTCAATGGAGATTCAGGACGCTTACAGCAAGTTGTGTGGAACCTCCTTTCCAATGCCGTCAAATTCACGCCCCAAAGCGGGCAGATTACCATTGACCTTTCTTCTGGCAAATCTCACGCTCAGATTCAAGTAACCGACACCGGAAAAGGGATCAACCACCAGTTTTTGCCCTACGTGTTTGAGCATTTTCGCCAAGAAGATGGGGCAACGACTCGCAAGTTTGGCGGTTTAGGGTTGGGACTTGCGATCGTCCGACAAATTACTGAACTGCACGGTGGCGTGGTAGGAGTAGACAGCCCCGGTGAAGGACAGGGAGCCACCTTTACCGTCAAAATTCCGCTGGCTACACATCAGGTTGAAGTGGCTCCTGCATCTGCGCCTGAACCGAGCGCTAACTTAAGGGACGTTCAAATTTTAGTGGTAGAAGATGAAGCGGATTCGCGAGACATCCTCACATTTATGTTAGAGCAAGAGCAAGCGATCGTCACGGCTGTATCTTCTGCCGCCGAAGCGCTCTATACCATTGAGCAATCAACTCCCGATCTGATTATTAGCGATATTGGAATGCCGGAGATGAATGGCTACCGACTGATGCAACTGCTGCGAGCAATGCCACGAGGAAAAACAGTTCCCGCGATCGCGCTAACAGCGTATGCGGCTGAATACGATCAGCAGCAAGCACTTAAGGCAGGCTTTCAGCAACACCTTGCCAAACCCATTGATCCCAATCAATTAATGCGGGCCATCCTTCAAGAGCTTGGCAAACCTTATTTTTAGCAAATAAAGGCTTAACGAAAAAGGGTTTGTCCGACTGGTGAAGCAAGGGCATCGTTCTGGAGTATTCCTAACGTTATGAGTTCGTAAATTCGTGAACCGTGATAGCCAAGCAACATCATCAACAGAAAAACTTGAATTTTAGATTGAGCTAGAAGCTTTACATAAAACATCTGAACCGACTGATTTAGAATCAGTTCTAACAACAGATGAATCGTTGCAATTAGAAATGCTGTAAACAACACTGGTGAGAATAAATGATAAGCGGTAGCTTGATTAAATTGTCCATGCCCGATCGCAATAAATCCTCTGGTTAATCCCCAAGCGGGACAAGGAATGCCAATCCAATATTTTAGTGGACAGCTTAGAAATGAAATTCCCGATTGCAATGTAAAACCGCCAATGATTGGCGCGATCGCGATCGCGCAATAGAAATATCGTTTAATCCGAGCCTGCTGAGATAATGGCATACTGCTTATTCACCCATCATTCACCATTAAAACCTGAACACAAGAAACCACCTATGGGATCTCCAATTTCTTCAAGGAATCGGAGATTCTGCACAATGGAAAAATTTATCCTGAATCAAATTCCGCAGAAGGGCATGAATTGCCTTTCTGCGGAATTGTGCGATCGCGTAAGATACTTAACCTTAGCGGGTTTAACTCAGTGAGATTCCTTTCGTGAACCCGACGATCCTTCGGAGCTTGGCAAAGCCAATCGCAGTAAATCTGGCGCAAAACAAACCAAATAAATGATGCCAGCTCCAATCTGCTGAATCACTAATAGCTCAACAGTTTTAAGCAGGAAATTTGCATCAGATGCAGAATAAGTTGCCAACGAGCTGCCTGCAAACAGGGCAAGCAGCAACGAGAAGATGACTTTTCTAGATTTAAGTTTCATCACGGCATTAAGCAAACGCAGCATAGCCAAACACGAAAAATGCACCAATTCCAGTCAAGCAGAGCAACAGCAGCCAAGGAGATTTGTCTAGCCTTTGAAACACCTTGACCCATGCCACGATCGACATCACAGCAGACACAATTCCTACACAGGGAATAATGCTGAGAACCGTCCACAAAACGGCTCTTTCATCTTCCACTGTTTTAAACAGGACGTAGGTACTTAAAATCGGAATCCAGGCATACCAAGCATTCTCAGTCCCGCATTTTTGGAAGATTTTCCAGGTGCAAAATGAGAAAAAGACATATGCGAATGCAGAAAACACGAACGTTCCGGCAGAGACACCTGTGCTAGCGGCAGAATCAGCAGAATCGCTCAATTGAGCTAATAGCATTGGCATCAGATTCATGACCGGGTGAATGAGTGAAAGTTGCATAAGATTGGGTATCGTAGTTTCCTGTATTTAGTAGCGATTTTTTCTACTAAGTTGCTCGATCGTCAAATAACAGGATCAATGTAGGCGAATGCACCCTAGATGCATCAAGAACTCACAAATCTTAATTTGTGTAAAGTAGCGTTAGAATAAAAACCGACGCTTTGAGTACGAGTTTTCTCACTAAATAAGGTATATCGACACATCCAATAGTCTTCATCGTTGCAAGAAGTATTTAGATTGCAATCGCTTCTTTGGTTCCATAGAAACGATTGCTTCACATAATGGCAATGTAATTTCTATCACTTAAAGAGTTGATAACAGTCTTCAAGACTCGCAACTTCAACTAGTGCGATCGATCAAACCGTAAAGGTAGCAAAGTTGCACCTTGACTATCCTTACCCCTAGCAAGGTAGAGTCCGTACTTTTTGGCCTATAATGAGAGCCTTCTGCCGAGTGGCTTTTGATCAAGCGCAAGACGCTGCAAATACCACAAACCTTGAATCAGATTTTTATCATTAGAGGCATAGGAATTTAGCCTGTATGAATCAGTGCTTTGCAACCGTTGCGCGGGGACTAGAAGCGCTAGCAACTCAAGAGCTGGAGCAACTGGGCGCAAAGTCCGTCGAGGCGGGTTTCTGTGGAGTTGCCTTTGAGGGCGATCGCGCTCTGCTCTACCGCGCTAACCTTTGGGCAAGACTGCCGTTCCGCATCTTGGTGAAGCTGCACAAATTTCCTTGCCATGATGCAGAAGACCTCTATCGCGGCATTCAAACAATTGATTGGTCGCAGTATCTCACGCCTGACCAAACGCTGGCAGTGAATGCCACTGGAAAACATGAACAGCTCAACCACAGTCACTTTACTGCGCTTCAGGTCAAGAATGCGATCGTTGACCAGCAGCAAGAAGCGTTTGGAGATCGCTCAAACGTAGAAACGCAAGCGCCAGATGTGCGAATCAACGTTCATATTGAGCGGGATCATTGCACTGTTAGCCTCGACAGTTCTGGAGACAGCCTTCACCGCCGAGGCTACCGTCCTGCTGTCGGAGCTGCGCCCTTAAAAGAATCTCTGGCGGCAGCGCTGATTCAGCTATCGGGCTGGCAACCAGAGCGAATGTTTTATGACCCGCTCTGTGGTTCTGGCACACTGCCCTTAGAAGCCAGTCTTAAGGCACTCAACATCGCGCCCGGACTGTTCCGCGATCGCTTTGGGTTTGAAACCTGGCTCGACTTTGACTCGGCTCTTCTAGAGCAGTTGATTCAAGAAGCAGAAGCCAGTAAGCGAGATTTTTTGCCTGCACCGATTTGGGGCAGCGATCGCAGCGAGGAAGTGATCCAGCAAGCGATCGTTAATGCCGAACGCTGCGGTGTACTAGATCACATCTGGTTCTCCTCGATGGATCTGTCTGACGTAGTAGCACCCTCAGACAGCGGCGTTCTGTTTTGCAATCCACCCTACGGTGAGCGGTTGGGGCGAGACAGCGACTTAGGAGCATTTTACAAACTGCTGGGCGACATTCTGAAGCAGCGCTTCAAAGGTTGGACAGCTTTTGTGCTGAGTGGCAATAAGGAACTCTCGCAGTCGATCGGGCTAAAATCATCCCAGCGAATTGCAGTCTACAATGGAACGCTGCCCTGTCAGTTAATGAAATATGAGCTGTACTAGAAAAGGGATTGCCGCTTTTATCACTTTATTCAACGCGATATACAACAGAACTCAAAACCCTATTTCAGAACGATGTGTAACATGCTCAAAAAACTTATGAACTTAACTTTTACACACGACTGAGACTAAGTTTCTTCCGCATAAAAACAAAAAAACCGCTCGTCTCTCGAGAAGCGACTTTGCACTATTCAGGGAATTATTTATGTCTCTTTCGATGCATCGATAATCATTGCCACAGCTAGCACCACGAGTACTGCCACGATCGGCCAATTTTCCCAACGAGAAGGGTCGAAATGCGTATCGCTCATGCAGGTCTCCTTAATTCACCGTCAGTAGGCGCATTCGAGCGATCACGAGATCGTTACTCTTGACATAGAAGCGCTCAACATCAGCGTGGCTGAACCAAGTTTCGCCTCTACTATCTACCGAAACCTTAAATGAGTCCGGCTGGAGTGTTGCACCCACCATCTGAATATAGCTGCACTCCTGATCCAATATTGTATTGCTAACAACTTCATAGCGAGATGACCTTGCACAACCGCATAAACCATGATCTACGCAGCAGTTAGCATTACGCCATAATCCGCATCTTCTATGGTAAAAACGCTCGACCTTTGATCGAGCGTTTTGCTTTGTTTTACTCTAAGGTGTCATCCGTCTGCTATTTAGATACAACCCCTTTACGCCTAATCCGATAAGCAAGCCCCGCTACTGCCAAGGTGCCAAAAATCGTGCCAGGTTCTGGTACAGAGGTTGGAGGAGACTGAAATTTCTTTGTCCAAGTGTAGATCCCCGTATGAGAGGTAAAGTCAGTGGTCTTATTGCGATCACCCGCGATCGCACCCGAATCTGCAGCAGCAAAGGCAAAGGCGTAGTCTAGCTGATCGTTAAAGGTGATCTTGGCAATTTCGCTCATTTGGAAATACTTCCCTTGCTGAACTGACCCAGCCGCGATCGCGGCGATTACATCATCCAACACCTTACTGCCTGTTGCATAACGAGCATCGTACTTGGGCTTGAGATAGCTTGGATTGGGCATCGGTTTGCCACGATTTGGATTTGGCTTACCATCTATCTTGGCGCGAGAATCAGGAACGGTTGGTCTCGTGTCGATGTATAGGCCAGCTCGATCTAGGTGGCCCACCAGATCCACCTTCAACTCGTTCGTATCCGTGTCAAAAGACAAACTGCCAATATTCGGGTCGCCAGCGCTATAAAGCCCTTTTGTAGTTAGAGCAGTTAGCATCTCGTCATACTTGCTAGGAATTAAGCTCTTCCATTCAGGCAGCAGAACCGAATCGTAAGCAGACAAAAAGCCGTTGAGCCAGCTTTTGGCGAGTTGACCATTGTTGTTTGACCAATCTGCTAGCGTCACACTTTCAACCCGAACCGTGTTTTTGCCGAGTTTGGCAGAAAAGCCTACATTCGATGTAATGGTCTCTCCGTTAGTCCACAGTTCAACATTAGTCTCTCGATTGTCATCCGTCAGCGCTTGAATTGCCTTTGCAACATTTCCCTGATTGTTAAAGTCATTCAATGACTTACGAGAGACCCCTTGCACGGCTTCATAAGTAAGATTTGTGGGGTCTTTGTAGAGCCAAGTGTTGATATTGGCTGTGTCAAATACAATCTCTTGAGGTCCAAGCGTCGCAGCAGAAGCTAATGTAGTAGCACCTGCTTCCAGAACGATCGCAACCGAGGCTCCAACGAATAGTCGCTTCAGGTATTTCATAGTAGTGCGTCTCCCAAACTGAATAAAGATTGGATATTTCTAGCTCAAACTCGCCGGTCATGATGTGGGGGACTACAACACCTAACTTTTCCTAAGCAATGCCATATGAATGTATAGGGCAAATTTTGGAACTGCATGAAAAAATTCAGAATTCCCCTGCGACTCTTGAGGCGTTGAGCAATCCTGTCCCCAGAGCGAAAAGTTCTTCATTGATGTAAACTTCAGCCAGTGTTACTTCACTCAGATATCCCGTAAGCCTTGTTGCAGCGCACTCGCTTTACATAATCTCCACTAGCAGCAGCTTTGGAATAAATAAATATAAAGTATTGACTAGAAAATAAAAATTTCTAGGACAACATGCTGACCAGTTAAAGGTGAAGATTGCTGAGCGACGATCGTGCGCTGGTTTAGTTACTCGTGAGATAGCGTATAGATGAATCGATTTTTACTAAACGAAACCGAGAGTTCAAAGAAGTGCCGTGATGCTTCGCTTCATTCCTCGTCCCTATCTTGGCGAAGTACTGCTTGTTTGCATTCCGTGTGGAATAACGGCCTCTCTTAGGCAACTTTAGTATGTACATTAGAATCTAAAAGCTTAAATTGCTGGAGACAACCGATGAAAGAGCAACCAAGCTGGCAAACGATCCTGCTGGTAGGAGTGTTAGGAATTTTAGTCGCCCTCGGACTGAGTTCCTTTCTAATTATTAATCCGGGTCAGGCAGGAGTACTGAGCATTTTAGGCAAATCCAGAGATGGAGTGCTTCTAGAAGGCGTTCACTTGAAACCACCCTTTATTTCAAAGGCAGATATTTATGACGTAACAGTACAAAAATTTGAGGTGCCTGCCCAAAGTTCTACCAAAGATTTGCAACAGCTATCGGCTAGTTTCGCCATTAACTTTCGATTAGACCCGATGCAGGTCGTCACAATTCGCCGTACTCAAGGCACATTGCAGAATATTGTATCGAAAATCATCGCGCCTCAAACGCAAGAGTCGTTCAAGATTGCAGCGGCGCGACGCACCGTAGAAGAAGCGATCACCAAGCGAGATGAACTCAAGCAGGATTTTGATGAAGCATTGGGAGAACGCCTGAATAAGTACGGCATTCTCGTTTTAGATACCAGCGTAGTCGATCTAAATTTTTCAACCGAGTTCTCAAAGGCGGTTGAAGAAAAGCAAATTGCAGAGCAGCGTGCGCAACGAGCAGTTTATATTGCGCGAGAAGCGGAGCAAGAAGCCGAAGCAACGATTAATCGCGCAAAAGGACAAGCGGAAGCCCAACGGCTGCTGCGAGAAACTCTAACGTCAGAACTGTTACAAAAGCAAGCGATCGAGAAATGGGATGGTAAATTTCCACAGGTGTTAGGAGGCGAGGGTGCTGTCCCCTTCATTAATCTTGAACCCGCAAAACTACAGTCTACCCTCCCCTAAGCGTGCAACGGTGCGTAATTCAGTAGCTTGCGATCGCGCGTTGGTTGGCTTTTCCCGGATTGCGTTTGTCATGTTGATGGTCAGCAATACCTAGAATAACCAGGTTCAAAAGTGCATAACACTCTCTAGAAAACACTTAGAGTTTGAATCGCTTGTAGCAACTCTGGTGCGGCAGTGGCTGACCAAAATCCCTCCGCTCGTCTCCCAGATAAAACGATCAGCCGCAGTGTGTAACTAGTGGGGTATCCTTCGACTTCTAGCCACACTAAACTGCTTTCTAGCTCACAGGCAATTCTCTCTTCGTCCATTAATTCACTGGCAATCTGTTGCAAGGTTTGGCTGAGTTGCTCCGCAAGACGGCAGAAATCGTTGAATTCCGCTTCGGTTAGTTCGACTGCCCAATCCTCTGCTCCCACTAATCCTTTAAATTCAGCAGCGGTTGGGTTCCATCCAACTCGCCAACCCGACCCGGTTTTAAGCAGTCGTCCCATGAGGTTCTATTTCAATAACTGCGCTCCACCAGAAGGTTGGCGGAGGGGAGTGCGAGGAAGTCCCGGTGCTGGAGATGGAATCGGTGGCGATGAGGCGTTCTCTGAGGGACTAAAAGCAGTGACTAAGGCTTGAATGAGCGCATCACGCTGTTTACGATCGAGCTTGGCAATCACGGCGCGATCGCGCTCAAACGGATTTTGCTTCAAATTGTCTGTACCGGGATAAGTGGAGACATCTATCGGCTCATTCACTCCTAAATAATCAGCTAGAGTAAACTTCCAATCGAGGCGATAGTTGACTGGCCGGCCTTTCCCATAGTAGTGATAGCGGATCAAACGGCTCACCAGCGTGTTGTTCGGATCGACCTTTCCGGTTGCACGATTGACATACTGGTTTTCGAGGGGAAGACCAGGCAACATTTGATAAATTCGTCGCCAAACCTCTTGAATTCTGACGCGTCCTGGTGATGCGGGACTGGCTGGAGTCGCGTTCGATTGTGCTAGTAGATGAGGTGAGTTAACGTCTTGCGATCGTATCAGCTGAGGACTCGGTGCTTCTTTAGCAACAGATAGGTGAACACGGCTGACCAAGATGGAGGTCAGCAGCAGTAACCCAATCAACAGTCGCTTAGAGGTCTTCATCGTCTCAGGCACTCCCGTCTTAAACCGAACATCTAATTTGATTGATTGATCATCTAAGAAGCGAGGTGAAGAGACTCCACCCCACTCTAGATTAGACCTTACTCACCGATGATTTCCGGTTGGGTCAATTCATCGGACATCTCAATGATCGCCCGCATTACGGGTTTCATCATTGGATCTTCACCGCTATCAAAGTCCTCAAAGCGGCGACGCTTAGCGCGGTTCGCAACTTGAACAGTGATGCGATAACGGTTAGACGCTGCGTTGATTAAATCATCGGCGCGGCGCATCAGTTGAACCGTATCAAAGGATGGACGTTTATGGAGAGAGCCAGATTTTGCCATAGGATTTGGAACGTTAGTGATGCGGTCTATAAGTGAGTGACTACCACACCCTACTAGATTATCTACTCAGATTATATGGATGACATTTTACTCGACGTTATGTAAAGTTTTAAAGATCTCTGTTAACGATGATAGAGTCAAGTAACATTTTTTAATTGCGTTTTTTGATTGATAGCGTAGCCCTAGTTTAAATCATTCGGTTTCATGCAAACCCTTGTTTCTCCGTCTCAATCCAACCGAGTTCAGGCTCCGCCAGCCTCCTTTAGAATACTGGCATTGGGTGATAGTTTAGTTTATGGCTTTGGCGATCCGGTCGGGGGTGGCTGGGTTGAGCGGCTCAGGCGGCAGTGGATGACACCAGGAGGAGCGAATCACGCGCTGTACAACCTGGGAGTGCGGGGCGATGGAGTGCGGCAGGTTTCGCATCGGTTGGAAGATGAGTTTAAGAGCCGGGGCGAGTTGCGAAATCGCGTTCCTGATTTGATTATTTTATCGGTCGGGATAAATGATTCGCCGCGATTAGGACGATCAGACGGCAAGAATTACACTGAGTTTGATCAGTTTGGGGCTGAGATGACAGACCTGCTTGATCGCGCTCGGCGCTTGTGCCCTGTTTTGTTTGTTGGCATGATTCCGGTGAATGAAGAACGAATGCCGTTTCTCGACTGCTTGTATTACAACCACGCCGATCAATATCGTTACAAAGAAGCCACGCGATCGGCGTGTGACGATCGCCAAATTCCCTATCTCGATCTCTTTGACCTCTGGATAGCGCGTGGATCAGAGTGGTGCAAGACGCAGTTTACAGAAGATGGATTGCATCCAAATGTGTCTGGCTATCAAACTCTTTTGCAAGATGTATTAAATTGGCAGGCATTTCAGCAATGGATTGGGGAAGGCGATAAGGTATAAGATGCCGATCGCGAAGGAAAAATAATAATGACGGTACTAGTTCTTGCGACGGGAAATCCAGGAAAGCTGCGTGAAATTCAACCGTATTTAGAAGGGCTGAGTTGGGAATTGAAGCTAAAGCCTGAGGAAATAGAGGTCGATGAGGTGGGGATAACGTTTGCTGAGAATGCAGCGTTGAAAGCCTCACAAGTAGCGATCGCAACTGGAAACTGGGCGATCGCGGACGATTCGGGTTTAGAAGTGACGGCGCTAGACAATGCGCCAGGCATTTTTTCAGCGCGATATGGGACGTCTGACGCGGATCGGATTGAGCGATTATTGCGGGAATTGAGCGAGCGCCCGGATCGAGAGGCGCGGTTTGTGTGTGCGATCGCGGTGGCGCGACCAGATGGCGCGATCGCGGTGCAAACTGAGGGAATTTGTCCCGGTGAGATTCTTCTGGCTCCACGCGGGGAAGGCGGGTTCGGCTACGATCCAATCTTCTTTGTGCCCGAAAAGGGATTAACGTTTGCAGAAATGCCTGCCGCGATGAAGCATGAGGTGAGCCATCGCGGACGGGCGTTTCAGTCGCTACTACCCCAACTGAATGCACTGGAATCTTGATGCAATTCCTTTATGATGCGATTCCTTTATAAGGTTTTGGCAAAGCGATTAGCGCAGAGCGCAACCCCGAAGGAAACGCTCTAAAGTCACTGTGGAGTCACTGTGGCGTTTGCCAGATTTGCAATGTTTGGCCGTTAGTCACTAGAAACCGATTATTCGGACTAAAGTTAAACGTCGAAACATCTCGAATGGTCTTAATAGCCCGACCGCTTGCAATCTCCCATAACTTGGTTACGTACTGGGCAGGAAGCGGTTCACTCTGGACGATCGACAGCAGCAATGCGTTGCTTGCCAGCACTCGCCCATCTGGGCTAAAGGCTAGATGTCCTGCATCAGTTGGCATGACTTGATGACCCGGTGAGTCCGCAACCTTGAGCGTCTGGGTCAACTGGTAGGTTTTTAGGTTCCACAATCGCACGCTGTTGTCTTGGCTGCTGCTGGCTAGCGTTTGACCATCGGGATTAAAAGCGATCGCTTGCACCGCCCTTTGGTGTCCTCGCAGAGTAATCAGCCGTGCCCCTGTTGTGGCGTTCCAAAGCTTAACGCTGTGGTCAACATCTGCGATCGCGATCACTTGCCCACTGGGGCTAAACATCATGGACAGTCGATCATTGGTAGTGACAGTTTCATTCACAAGAGTGCGAATCAGCCGACCTGTTGAAATCTCCCAAAGCTGTAGCTTGTTTTTGTCGGTAGCTGTAGCAACTCGTTGACCATCAGGGCTAATCAGCACCGTATGCACGATTCCATCAGCGGGTTGCAGCCGAATGGTTTGCCGTACCTGCCCAGTTTGAAGATTCCAGATCTTGACCGTCTGGTCGGAACTACCGCTCGCTAGGAACTGGGCGTCGGGACTGATGGCAATCGCTCTGACTGCATAGGAATGAGCAGCTATAGTCCGAATGGCTTGTCCTGTATCAGTTGCCCATAGACGAATATCGCCATTTGAGAGACCTGCGGCAATTAGACGGCTATCTGGCGTAAACGCGATCGCATTTGCCACATCGCCCACAATTCGAGTCGGTTGGGTCGGCGGTTCTTGAGCTTGCCCTTTGTAGGAAGAAGATTCCGTCGCCTGTCCTCGCACTAAGGTAACGAGTCGCGTTCCTCGCTGAAGATTCCACAGAGCCAGCGTGCTATTGTTCGTTGCTCCGACACACGCCCGCTCATAGCTGTAGCTGCTCACAGCCAGAATTTGACTGTTTGGACTAATCGCTTGATCTAGAGTGGAAACAGGACAGGAGATATTTGGATAAAGTGCCTTAAGATCAATTTGCTGTCGTTGTTGTAGGTTCTGCCAAGAATTGACAGATGATGGGGTATCGAGAGCCGTTCCGACTCGGTTGAATAGGGCAGGAACATAGCGGATGAATCGATCTCCCTGCAAATATAGGGCGTCGGTCGTGCAACTGCCGCAGCTCTGCTCTTGAGCCAGCTTAGAGACGACTTCCCAGGAAATGCCTGCCCACGGCAGATGCCCTTGAGGAGCCTGAGTGCTGTACTTCAATTCCGGCTCTGTGAGCCAGTCAGGAGCAATGAAATTCGTAGGGTCTGGTGTGGTGCGAGTCCAGCCGACGCGATCGCCAAACGCTTTCACGGCAGCACTAACATTCGTTGGATTCTGAGCCAAGGCTTCCTGCCAAATTCGCTGCTGCACACCAAAGCCAAAGCGGCCTCCACTCGCATCTCGCCACATCCGATCGAGAGCCTGAATCGCTTCTGCTGGAATGGTGTTCGCTCGTGGGACTGCAAACAGATCACCATCTGCATGTATCCACTGCTGTAAAATGCGCCGGGTTTCTTGATCTGCTGCCTGCCAGTTCTTGGCGGCTAGCAAATTCTGTAGCAGCTTATAGTCTTGGCTAGGAGCCGCAGTCGTTTGTGCCGTCGCGATGGAACGTTGACTCAAATCTGCTGCCATTCCTGCAAGCGATTGTGAAAGGGTGATTAGTAGACCAATTCCCAGAGGGAGTAGGTAAGAAATCCAGTGGTTCATGTGGCTGTGTTGAACGGTGCGCTTAGGGTAGATTGGATGAGTCTGGTTGAGCTTTACACTCTAGTAACTCACCAGTGACTCACCAGATTGAGAAACCTGAATCTCAGGCTTCAATTCATTCAGACAGATAATTCAGACAGACTGAGCCGTGCCCGTAGTTCCTACAAACATGAATCGATAGCATTTTTTCAAAGCAATGCCTTGCAGGTCAAGAGCGCTAGAGAGTTCATCTGCTACCGAACAAATTGAAAGCTGGCAACAATATCCCGAAAAGCACTGCGTAGAGGTTGCTCCTTTGGATTGAGATAGCCCACACTCAAGAGAATGATTTGACGGTTCGGGCTATAGAATGCCACATTATCGGATGCGTAAAGCCCATCTGCCGTATATGCAATGCCCGCTTGTCCGTCCACCTTCAGCGATCGCACGTTCTGAATTCCGGGTTGATGTCCTTTGGCCCAATTTACAAGAGAGAGTTTTTTAGGATTGTTGTGTACTGAAACGTCAATGCTGGGAGGATATTCTGTTCCGCCTTCATATTTGCCTGCCTGAATGCTGTCATAGACCTTCTGAGGCCAGAGAGAAAGACTCGACCGCAGCGTTTCTCCAGCTCGTGGCTGTTTCTTTTCACGAGTCTTATCTAAAGCCAATTGAGTTGGGTAGCTGAAGCGAAACCCAAACTGCTTATTGGTGTAGCTTTTTTGAGTTGTTGAGGTCGACTGACCTATTAATACAACGCGAGTTTGATTTTGTTGAAGCGGCTTTGTAAGTGGCGTGAGTCCGATAGTTTGTTCTGGCAACATCAGAACTGCTGCCGAAGCACTTGCTGTTAGTGAGAGAAGACCAAGAGTAATTCTAAGTTTGCGAGTAGCCATACGTTTCTCCGAAAATACGCTTCTTCAAGGGTTTTGTAAAAAGCGCAAAATGAATGTTGTGCGACGATATTAGCCTCACTGCCCGGATGATTGGGGAGTTGTTCTCAAATTTGATACAGATACAGCTTTGCGATCGCATCCAATCGTCTCACTCAAGTAGTCTTATCCTGCGAAATCATACCAACAACGCCTTTAACAGCACGAATATAATCGCTAGGATGCAGCAAAATTTGCAGTCCTCGCGTACCAGCAGAAATAGAGATGACATCAAAAAGCTCAATCAATTCATCAACATAGACTGGATACTCTTTTTTACACGCTAATGCTGTCACCCCTCCACGAATGTATCCTGTAAGGGGCTGCACTTCCTTAAGAGAAACCGTTTCAATTTTTCGATTTTCAGATAGTTGCGCGATCGCTTTAAGATCTAGCTGAGTATTGCCTGGAATCACAGCAAGAGCAATTCCATGTTTATCACCTCGCACCGCTAACGTTTTAAACACTTGTTCCGCAGGCAATCCAATTTTCTGGGCAACGCTTTCTGCCGCTAGATCGTCGGAA
Source organism: Myxacorys chilensis (assembly GCF_059505265.1). Taxonomy (NCBI): domain Bacteria; kingdom Bacillati; phylum Cyanobacteriota; class Cyanophyceae; order Leptolyngbyales; family Leptolyngbyaceae; genus Myxacorys; species Myxacorys chilensis. The sequence continues at coordinate 47,036 of NZ_JCACKG010000165.1, forward strand.
TCGACCTCATAGGTTCGCAGTTCGTAGGAGATACCAAGATTGTCTAAAACGCGAATGGCGTTGGTCTTCATGAGTCGTCGAAGCTAGGCAGATAGGGCAGATCAGTTCTACCTAAATCATACCCAAGCTGGCTCAGCAGCGTAGCTAATTGACCTCTGTGATGGGTTTGATGATTAAACAGATGAGTCACGAGCAACCAAGCGGGTCGTGTCCGTGTCTTCACAGGTTGTTGAGTACTGATAAATGCGAATGGTGCATTTAGCCACTCTGAAGAGAGTTGAGTTGTCCAATTTAGAATATCTTGATCGGTGTGATCGCGCTCTCGCCTTAATTCGTCAAAGTCAGCATACAAGTCTTCATCGAGTTTAGCGATAAAGGGCTGATGGGTGAAGCGTCCGATCCAGATGCGATCGCCGATCAAGATGTGGTTTAACGTGCCATGAATTGACTTGAAAAAGGCTCCCAAATCTTCTTTTCGCTTTGCGTCAGGAATATCTGCACAAACTGCATAGAGTTTCTGGTTCATCCAATAGTTATACTCAGCCAGCGTAGTGTAATACGTGGTGGTGTAGTACGTGCGATTGGCTCCGCTAAGCTCTAAAGAGGTGTTCATGTCCCGTTGTTAGATTAAACTGCTGCGCTGTAATGTGCTTTTGAGACGGTAATTAATCCTTGTGCATTAATTGTTATAGATTCTGCTGCTAATCGATCTTGCACACTTTTACAGTAGATGACGATACTATCCACTCCCGTTAAAATTTCTAGAACTTCAAACTTTAAGTCAGGATAAGCCTCTAGCGCTTTCGCAAAGTAATCTCGCAATGCTATTTTGCCTTGGAGATTACCATTGGGATGATTGGCGAGTTTAGCGACAAATGGCGATGTAAAATCAATATCTTCAGCATAGTGCAACGTGATTGCATCTAGATTGTGCTGGTTCCAATCTTGAATCCAGGTTTGGGCAATGTTTAGCGCTTCTTGTTCGGTCATCGCTTTTTACAGATTAGAGTGACGTTGATCTAACCAGATCCGGATCTCTTGCTCAGAACTAAATGTATTAGATTTGCGAGTTTCCGGATCGTACGTTTTGAAGTAGTTGTTGCCCTTGCGATCGCGACGTTGTAATACTTGCGGTTCATAGCGGTTTGAGATCGCATTTACCCAACTTTCCCAAATCTGATCGAGTCGAATTTTCATGATCATTTCTCCGGTGTTTGGCATGAAAAAGCAGAGGACAAAATGCCTGTCCTATCTGTCTTTCGAGCGCTGTAGTTGTGTTCTCTATAACGTTAATTTTGAGCTATTTTTTCTTGTCTAAACAGATGCAATTAGATTAAATTGTGATGGATACAGTTTATTCTTTGGTCGCTGTTATGGTCTTTCCTGCCCGTAACTGTATCGGCCATTATTAACGGAGGAATGAACGATGAGAATAAAGCCCATTGATGCAACGCCGTCTTCAACGTTGTATGAGCAAGTTGCCGATCGTATCCGCACGTTGATCAGTGAAGGTACATTACAAGACGGCGATCGCTTACCGTCTGTTCGCAAGCTTCATCAGCAACTCTCCATCAGTATCTCGACTGTTCTTGAAGCCTATCGCTCTCTTGAAGATCAAGGAGTGATTGAAGCTCGTCCGCAGTCGGGCTATTTTGTCAAGCCCGTTCACCTCAACCCCCCCGATGAACCCCAGCAGTGTACGCTGCCAAAACAAACGCTTCCCGTTGATATTTCTCTAGCATTTCGAGTCAGTGAAACGATGCGCGACACCTGTAATGTTGGCTTAGGAACAGCAGTTCCCGGTATTGAATTGCTGCCTGTTGACGCATTAAATCGGTTGATGGGAAAAATCTTGCGGACAAATCCTGCGCTCCTGCACACCTACAGTCCGTCGAATGGATGTGAAGTGTTGCGCCATGAGGTTGCCAAACGATTAATGGAGGCAGGATGTTCTTTATCTCCCGATGCCTTAGTCATTACCAATGGTGCAACCGAGGCGATTCATTTAGCATTGCGAGCTGTGACGAAACCAGGAGACATCGTGGCGATCGAGTCACCAACCTATTATGGATTTCTAGAAATATTAGAATCTTTGCACCTCAAAGCATTGGAAATTTCAACTCATCCGAAAGATGGAATCTCCCTTGAGCAGTTGGAAATTGCCCTCGAACAACGCCCTATTGCCGCTTGTCTTCTAGTATCTAACTTTAGTAATCCGCTGGGAAGTTGTATGAGTGACTCGAAGAAAAAGCACCTTCTGGCACTGCTCGAACGCTATGACGTACCTTTGATTGAAGATGATACCTACGGCGAGACGTTTCTGTCAGGGCATCGGCCCAAGGCGATTAAAGCGTTTGATACAACAGAACGGGTGTTGTATTGTGCATCGGTTAGCAAAACGCTGTCCCCTGGATTGAGAATTGGTTGGTGTTCACCAGGACGCTATCAGATGAAGGTTCAACAGTTGAAAATGGCAATGAATTGGACAACCGCGATCGCACCCCAACTGACAGTAGCAGCATTTCTATCGACGGGCAGCTACGATCGTCATCTTCGCCAGCTCCGCCGCGCTTATCAAGCCCAGCTTTCCCGCATGACTCAAGCCATTTGTGAGTATTTCCCCTGCCCAACGCGAGTCACTCGACCCGGCGGCGGGCATGTGCTGTGGCTAGAATTACCCAATGAATTTGACGCAATGGCACTATACGAAAAAGCGCTGGAACATCACATTAGTGTGGCTCCTGGTAATATGTTTTCGCCCTCTGGAAACTATACAAACTGTCTCCGGTTAAATTGTGGATTGCCGTGGTCACAAACCATCAATGACGCGATGCAAACGCTAGGATCTTTAGTCAAACAGCAGTTGGCTAAGAAGATGCTGAGTGTTGGGGAAAGAAATGATGGTTTAGAATAGACCTGATTTGTGGCGACTATGAACCTTATAAACAAACTGCTCAACGTTCACTATCTCAAGATTGCGGCCCTGTTATTAAGCTGCACGGGGCTGTTTCTTGCCAGTTGGATTGTCGTGCCCGCTCCCATTATTGCAGTGCTGCCGTTAGCCGTGGGCGCACCGGAGGTAAGTCCTTGGCTAATTGGACTCAACGCGATCGCAACGTTAATTGCCCTCAAGCTGTTGTCAAAGTGGGGATCTTATGTCTGGTTGGGGATCAGTGTAGTGGCGTTAGTCCTCAGTGCATTGCCGCTGGCGCAGTTTTCGGGAGCTAATCAGGAAGCTGCGATCGCCATGAAAGCAGGTCTCGGTGAAACGTATTTAACTCAAATTTCTCAAGCGAGAATGCGTCCTGCTCCGTTTGTTTTAATCGATGCATTTCGCGGAATTCCGACTCAAGAGATCCGTAAAACAACAGGAATTCAAGTAGCGAGTCCTGATGGCGTTCAGTTAACGATGAATGCATATCGCCCGATTGAGCCGGGTAAGAATCCAACCATCATCATGATTTACGGAGGAGCGTGGCGAACTGGTTCTCCATCCGCCAATGAGAATTTTAGCCAATACATGGCGGCTCGCGGATATACCGTAATGGCAATCGATTATCGTCATGCACCTCAGTATAAGTTTCCAACACAGACAACAGATATTAAAACTGCGCTTGAGTTTATTCGGCAACACGCTAACGAATACGATATTGATATTAATAGAATTGCAGTGATGGGTCGTTCAGCAGGCGGGCACTTAGCAAAATTAACGGGCTTTCAATCTCAAGTGTTACCAATTCGAGCGATCGTCAGTTACTACGGCCCAGTAGAGCTGACCCTTGGCTATGACGATCCGCCCTCTCCTGACCCACTAGACATACAGGCTATTTTGCGATCGTTTCTAGGCGGCACTCCTCAAGAGTTGCCAGAGTTATATCGGCAGGCATCTCCTTACGAATATGTTAAACCGGAATTGCCACCAACTCTGCTGATTTATGGCAAGCGCGATCACGTCGTTCAATCAAAATATGGACGTGCTTTGTATGAAAATTTAAACAAAAATGGCAATACTGCTGTATTCATTGAAGTTCCGTGGGCAGAACATGCGTTTGATGCTGTGTTTAATGGAGTGAGTAATCAACTAGCTCTATATTACACCGAGCGGTTTTTAGCTTGGACATTGCGTTAGCTCACATCCTATACCCGCTCCTACCGCCCAACATAAAATCCTAAGTGACTCGCTACCGGACGTTCTCGAAGCGGCAATCGAGTCTGAATTGGTGCATTCAAAACCTGCGCTCCTGTTGGCGTTTCCACAGCTAAAGTTACAGACCCACCGCCATCTAAGTTTAGAGCAGCATCGGCTCCTAATTCGGTCACAATATAGTCCGTCAATTCGGCGATCGTTAACCCTTCGCTATAGCGAAACTGCTTTCCATCGACTACCACTAACCAAACTTTCTTACCTGTTTTGTCGATCGCAATGGCTGTGCGTGGATACGGCTTATCTTCTTTTGCCACGTCTGGGGGCAGAGACACAGGTTTGCCTTGCTTCACTAATACATCATTCCCTGCGATCGCCTGTGCCGTTCCCGCCGGACACACTCCAAGCTCATCGATTTGAGCGCGATTTTGAGCCGAAAAACAGAGCGTAGACCAATCATACTGAGGCAACGAATAGGTTGCCCCGTTGGAGGCAACTTGCCCTGTATTGTTTGCCAAATCTCCACTACGAGGATAAAAATCCCACGGCGATTCTTCTCGAAACGGATAGAAAAAGTTGGCGTTAATGGCAACCTGAACGCGAAATTCTCTAAGAAACTCTGAAACGGTTCGTGCCTTGACTTCTGCCCCATTTCGCTCTGCCCGAACTCCCGGAGTGGTAAACGCCTTCAGATTCTGAGCAGATAGATCTAAGCGAACAACGTGAATCATGACCGGACGAGGCAAGGCTATGGCATCCCGGGTATAGGTCACATTGGGAAAGAGCAATCGCGTCTCATCCGTACGAGGGGGACGAGAGAATTGCGCCAAAACGTACAGCAAGATTGGAATACTGAGCAATCCTCCCACTAAAATGCCAAAAATCGGTTTAAGATGTCCCGGAAAATGCAGTTTCATCGTTGTTATTGAGGATTGGTTACTGAGATTGATGGTAACAACTTACACATCACACGTTTGTACTATACTTCAGGCTGAATCTTGCAATTTCCGCTATGCCGAACTTCACTCATCAAAATCTTCAAAATCGCTCCTTCAAAGGGCAGAATCTAGCTGGAGCTGACTTTCAGGGTGCAGATATTCGAGGGTGCAACTTCAAAAATGCTCAGTTGAATGGGGCAAACTTTACAGGCGCGATCGCAGGTCTGAGCAGACGGCAGAAAATTGGTTTGATCTTGCTGACGGTCAGCGTTGCACTCGTTAGTGGAGATGCAGTTTCTCGGCTCGTGTTTAATACGATCTCACAACCGCCCCTGGACAAGAGTGCAGGATTCATTCCTGTTCTGGCTATCATCCTCAGTGTAACGAGCGTTTGTTCCGCGTTGGCGGCGCTATGGCCTAACACGAAACGAGGACAAATCGCTCGAATCACCACTGCGACTTTATGCGGTGCATTAATGGGATTCACTATCGCCTTCTTTTACGGATCAGCACTGCGCGATTATCTCACGCTCTACGAGTTACATCAGCCAAATACAATATCGCTAGAGCTTTATGACGCGGCTCAACGCCTAGCCGGACAGCGCACTAGACTAGCTCAGCGAGGAATCGTGATTGGAGCGATCGCGCTCCTACTGTTGACGCGATTTAGACATACTCCAGCCTTTAAAGTCGCGATCGCTACTGCCGGAACCATTGCCAGCTATGGGGCTGCTTTCTTCTGGGGAACAACAGCAGGCGCGTTTCTCAGTACGCATGAGTTTGGGCTTGGAGTGTTACTAAGCCTTGTGACGGTGTTCTACTTGGGGTGTACAACTCTGTCGCTGCGATCGATTGTCTACCAGTGGAAAAACGTCACTGGCACATCGTTTCGAGAAGCAGATTTGACGAACGCAACGTTTAAAAACACAGACTTACGACACACAGACTTTTCTAAAGCGATCGGCTACATCGCTACAGATCTGAGGTAAAGTCAGCTATACCCGACCACGAATAGTGCTATGGATCTGCTACTGCTTGGGGCTGCGATCGTTGTTACGTTTTTGGTATTCACATGGCTTGTCAAAGTGGTTAAAGCCACGGTAAAAACGGCACTTCTAGTTGCGATTGTGCTGTTTGGCTTGCAGTTTATTGGCATTGGGCCTGACAAGGTGACACAAGAGATCGGTCAAATCGGTCAATTCCTGTGGCAACTCGTGCAGGGCAAATAAAGTATCGCTGTACGATTGATAGAAGCGATCGCCCTCAAGCCACACAGAAAATGAGGACATTGATGCAACTTGAGACGCATGAGCGAGTCTGCTCACTTCGACCCTAAAGGCCATCGAAACTCAGCTTGATGCATCGTCACTGCCACGCTCACGTACATGCAACAGGGACGATAACTGCGACTCTGGTATTCTTGACATAGAACCAGGTTGGAGAGGAGCTAGATGCACGGAAATGGGTAAGTCCAGAGCGATGTCGGAGAAATGACCCTCAGCTTAGGTTAACTGATGTCTCCTAAATTCTTGAATAGTTTTGCGACAGAACCATTTCTATTGAGTATAGGAAAGATACAATTTCAGAGAAATGATTTATTTCGAGCTTGTGAGCGATTTTTATCGACAACTAGCCGTTGAACTAGCTAAACAACCAGTTGTTTTAGCAACGGTAACTCAAATCTTTGGATCTGCACCTAGAGAAGTTGGAGCAAAAATGTTCATTTGTGCAGACAGACGAGCCGTAGGCACAATTGGAGGGGGTGCTGGAGAGGCGAAAGTGTGCGAACAGGCACTTCAAATTTTGAAGACAAACACAAAACAATTTGTCGAAATCGATCTTTCCGGGGATCCCGGACGAAACACGGAGGGCGTTTGTGGCGGACAAATGCTCGTTTGGCTGGAACGATGGGATAAGTCTCTTTTACCGTTAGTCGAGCAAATCATATTTGCACTAGACAGCGGGGAACCTGCCGCGATCGTGACTCCTTTTGATCAAGCGCCTTACCTGGTGCCGGAATGGATTGAAACACCGCAGCTAACAGCGACTGGATGTTTTGTTGACCCGATCGACATTCCTCCGGTGTTACTAATTATTGGTGCAGGACATATTGCGGTGCAACTAGCGCGTGTGGCGCATCTCGCTGGATTCCAAATTATTGTGACTGACGATCGCGCTGAACTCACCACAGTTGAGCGATTTCCTAATGCTTCGTTATTAACAACCTCGATGGATCAGGCGATACAAAGCATTTCCTGTGCTCGCTCTCCCTATATCGCCCTTGTAACTCGTGGTGTTGAGCAAGACGTGAACGCGCTGAAAAGATTGCTGACCTACTCAATGAATTACATCGGCATGATTGGAAGCCGCAATCGTATTCAACACGTCTCTCAAACATTGGCTGATCAAGGAGAAAATATAAGCTTTCTAAAAAAGATTCATGCTCCAATTGGGCTAGAGATTGGTGCTCTCACACCTGAAGAAATTGCAATCAGCATTTGTGCAGAATTAATTCAAGTCCGTCGAGGTGGGACAGCCCACACAATGAGTGAAATGGAATCGCTTTTTTCTTGAAGAACGTGAGCGTTCAAGCGTCTAGAAATGTAAGTAGTTTGTGATGATTTATTATCTTACGCATGATTTTTTAGACGCTACCTAAGTACAAGGTGACAGGAAGCGAGAACTGTCACAGTCTTCCTGTCGTGTGGTTTCTAAAGAATGATTTGATTACTATGAAGCCGCTTAGCTATTGATGCTACGTTCATCAGCAGTTCTGTAAAAGTAGATAAGGAATGTTATGGAGTTTGGAAGAATACAATTTACTAAGCCTGCCAGCTTTCGACATTTACTTGGTCTCTTTGCTACTGCCTTTTTAAAGCGGAGGAAAATTTATGACTATACCCATCTTGAACCAGGAACAGATTATGTATTTGAAGCGATCGGGCAGGGAAAGACTGGACAGATGACCGGCTGCGGCAAAGGAATTACACCAGGAGATCGTCTAATTTTGAGTCAAGCGGGTGAGAATGTAGAGTATCAGGTTGAAGAAATCAGTTACTACGCAAATCCCTCTATCATGTGGACAGCCCTGCTAACCAAGATTTCGCCCGTCAAGGATGCGCGCTGAAAGACCCAGGAATCGAAAAAAGGCGTTGCTGGAGTCTAGTACGAATGTGTAAGAGCAATCCTGCGTAATTGTCCTTCACGCGAAGGCACATACAGAGGTGTGCCCATACCATTAAAAAGACCGTATCTAAAACTAAAACTCAGTAATGCCCTAAAAGTTTTCGGTTAAGCAGGCCAAGGTTGAGTAACTGACTCACGCCAATCCTTCCCGAAAACTGAAAAACAAGCACTACGGTTTGAGTTCCCAAGGTAATTTCGCTACAGGGCTGTGTCTACGTAGAATATACTACGTAAATCAACGTAGAAAACTCAATAATTACAGAATATAGTTCAAAATTCATCAAAACTATATATTTCTAGTTGAGCTATTTAGCCCCTGTATAGACTGCTATGGTCGCCGTTGAGAATTAATCCTGAATACTGTAAAAGTTCAGGTATCTTATCTGTGTCTTCAACATGAAATGGCGGTTTTCATTGTTCTAGCCGCGCTCGGTGTTCTTTGGCTGATTGCTTCTCGCCGTTGGCGGCGTCGAGTTATTTTGCCAACGGCGATCGCAGTCGTGCTGTACATTGTTCTCACTGCGCCACCCACAGTTGAACTTGCGCTCAAAGCATTCGTATTGCCATTACCAAAAGATGCTGGAGAGCCGGTGGATGCGATGGTGATCCTGGGTCGAGGAGAACCTTCTCGTTATCAACGAGTCGACCTTGCTGCTCAACAATGGCGGGCAGGGCGCACCTCAAAAATCTTTGCAAGTGGTCGCTTGGATGCAATACGGATTCTCGAAGACTTAAAAAAGCAAGGAATTCCTGTACAAAGGCTAGGAGGTGAAGAATGTTCTTTGACAACTGAAGAAAATGGGTTGTTTACCTCAGTAATTTTGGAGCCTCAACAAAATCAGAAAATTCTGCTTATTACTGATGCTCCGCACATGCTGCGATCGTTTCTCGTGTTCCAGCGTTTCGGCTATACGTCAATTCCTCAAGTGAGTGCGCTTTCTACAACGTGGAGTGCGAAAAAGAAAGCCAGAGTGATGATGCGCGAAGTAGTGGGACTGGTAAGCTACGGTTTGGCTGGACGGCTAAAGCCTCAAACGGCGGTTGAAATGGCTCATTCTCAAAAGAGTGCTGTCCAAAAATTAACGGCTTGGAATTGTAAAGTTTAGTCGCGATCGCAACAATAGCGGGTGCTAGTTTTCCCGTAGACTTAAAGACTCGCTGTTTGTGCAATAGCGTTTAGGGAATTTGAAGCTGATTATGAATAACTTCCCCAATTTTGCTCAGTATCATTATCGAGCCGAGAAAGAACTAGGACATAATCGGGCTGGCGGACGTGTCACCTATCTCGCAACAGACACCCGAACTCAGCAACAAGTTGTGATCAAGCAATTTCAGTTTGCTAAATCGCAAAGCTGGGCAGACTACGATAGCTATGAGCGCGAAATTCAGGTTCTGCGGGAGTTGGATCATCCAGGTATTCCGCGTTATCTCGATTCTGTGCAGACCGAAGACGGGTTTTGCATGATTCAAGAATACAAGCGGGCGGATTCTTTGGCCGTGCCCCGAAGTTTTGCTCCAGATGAAGTTCGTCAAATTGCGATCGCGGCGTTGGAAATCTTGGTTTATCTACAGATTCGCATTCCTCCTGTGATTCACCGAGACATCAAGCCAGGAAATCTACTCGTTGATGACGCCCGTCAAGTTTATCTAGTTGATTTTGGCTTTGCTCGTGTTGGAGAAGGCGAGGTTGGTGTCAGCAGCGTGGTAAAAGGAACGCTGGGCTTTATGCCACCAGAGCAGCTATTCAATCGACAGTTGAGCGCCGCTTCTGATCTATACGGGCTGGGCATGACGCTAATTTGTCTACTCACAGGAACGAAGTCGGATCAAATTGGTGAACTCGTTGATATCAGTTACAAAGTCAGTTTTAAGCATTTAGTTTCTAGGCTGAATGATCAGTGGATTCAATGGCTGGAAAAGATGGTCGAACCTAAATTGAAAGACCGTTTTCCAAATGCCTTGGCAGCGTTAGCCGCAGTTCCTAAGTCTCCAATTCGCCCACCAGAAGTACACTTGAGCCGATCTACACTCGTCTTGAATGCAGAACGGTCGGGAGATGTGTTGACGCAAACCGTATCGCTCACCAATCCGATTCCAGACACAACCTTGGCGGGGCATTGGGAAATGGCACCCCATCCTCAAGATCCTCATCCAGACCTCTACCAATGGATCACGGTTGAACCAACTACGTTTGTGGGAAACAGCGCCGACTTTCAGATCACGATTGAGACAGGCAGGCTCCTAGCAGGCAAGCTTTATTCCCGTAAGTTGTTACTACACACCAATACATTGACCACGACCTACGCACTGAATCTTCAAATTCAAACGGTACAGATTCCAGTTGCGTCTCCGATGCGTTCCTATAGATTACTAGCGCTCTTGGGACTCACTTGCTTGGGGTTGGGTTGGTTTACAGGTTGGGGTGTACAACGATTGGAAATCGCTACTTCATCAGTCGAATTTGGTGCTATTTTGGGCAGTGCGATTGGGCTAGAGGGTTCAGCTTGGTTAATGCGATCTTCGGGCTGGCGCGTTGGAGCAACTTCCAGTACGTTTGCCGCAACGGTATTGGGAGGAACAATGTTGGTACATGCTCTCTCAAGTAGTATTGCAACCGTGATTGGCTCAACAGTGGTTTTTAGCGCCGGGTTGGGAGGCGTGAGCGGCGCACTGAGCGGCCTGGTAACGGGAACTGCGATCGAGAAGCTGCTAGTAGAGAGAGAGCAGAAGCATGTTGTGATGGTTTCTTCTATGCTCACTGCAGCTTTGGGAATGAGCTTAGGCTTAAGTTCAAGCTTTAACTTTGCGAATTCTGGATTGCTGATGCTAGCTGGAATCAATAGCCTAGCACTAATTGTTCTGATCACTTACCGCCAATTGCGACGGGCGAAGACGATTTTTACTCAGCGCAAATCTGAACGGCTTTTAATCAAACCATAAACGTGATCGGATTGAACTCTGGTATCCACTTGTAGGCAAATGTCTGTTTTCCGTAGCTAGAATCTGATGAGCTTATCAAGTATGAATCAACCTGAACTCAGCATTCAAGAAAATTCCACTAATTCTAGGCTACTAGGGATTGACTGGTGTCGTGGGCTGGCTGCTTATGCAGTAGTGTTAGTACATTCGGGCGATGAAACTTGGGGTCTTCCAATCAGTCAAGAAGCGATCGCGTTCAGATTGCTCTTTTATTTCGCAGTGCCATTCTTTCTGGCCACCGCCTTCTACTTTCTAACTCGTAAGTCAACTATCGATCTTTCTTCAAAGTTTTGGAAGTCTAGAATTCAGCGCATTGTTATTCCTTATGTTGTTTGGAGCGTTATCTATCTCATTGTCCGAGCAATTTTTTTTCTAGCGGCACACAAGCCAGAACGCCTCGCTGAGCTTTTTCAAGATCCATTAGGACTCGTTTTCTTTGGCCGCGCTTCCTATCAGCTTTACTTTTTGCCACTTCTGCTAGCAGGTACTTCCTTACTTCTAGTTGCAAAATATTTGGTCGATCGCAAAATCAACCTGCTGGGACTAACCGTTATCGCAGTGGGAGGCATTGCAGTCAACCAACTTATCTATACGACTGGAAATGGATTCCAGCTAGGAGAAGGGATTGCGTTTGCTAGCCTATTGAAGTGGATACCTGGTGGAATTGGGTATGCGATCGCTCGGGTTATACTCGTTGAAATCGTCTGGGCTATTTGGTGTGTTCCTTACATTTTCACCGCTTTAATTTTGCATCGCCTCCTAGCTAAGCCAGAATCGAGGCTACAACCACAACCCCTAACGATTTTGTTTCTAGTTCTGTTCATTCTGACAGCGACGTTTGGAAAGGTATGGTTACCTCATTCCTTACAAGAGGTGTTGGTTGCCTATTTCCTACTCCTTGTTGGGATCTTTGGCTCGAATCACTTTAAGAAGAGCAGATTAGCTGCAAGCCTCGGAGCTTGTTCTTTTGGAATTTACCTAATTCACCCAATTCCGATGAACATTGTTAAAGTTCTGCTTGCCAAAGTGTTTCCTTCACTGGCTCAGCAAGTATCGATCGCTTCAATGCTAGCTTTTTCTGTATCTAGCTTTTTACTGAGCTGGCTCATCGTTTCTCTTCTGAACAGGCACAAATGGCTAGTTAAATACGTGTTTGGAACCTAGCTGAGAAGTTGCAGAAGGGAGAGCTAGACATTTAATCTTTCTACCTGAATAGAATCAGGGCTGACCTCTAATGTTTCTGCTGCCTCCTTTCTAAGTCGCCGTTCTTGCCACGGTAATCCCAGCAGAAAGGCCATCGAGATCATATAACCTGGTTCTTCCATTTGAGTAAAAATGCAGCCTATTACAAATACACTCAGTAGAGTGACTTTCAAAGTATCATCTAGACCAAAGTATCGCCAGACTAAGTAGCCTAGATAGAGGTAAGCACCTAATCCTAAGACTCCTAAATCGCCCCAAATTCCAGCCCAACCAAAAATGGGACTGAAGATACTAGAGCCACTTGTGAGCCAGAAGCCAGCCACAAAATCCATAGATTGTTGACCGATCGGTGTAGTAGTAGAACCGAGAGGACCCAAGAGATCTGGATAATCTCTAAGAAACCATGCGCCTAAACGACTTACAGTATGTCCTGGTCCAAGTCCCAGTAGCCAGTTCAAGGGAGACTCATAATGACTGAGGATGGAACGAATTGAATAGAATTTCGCATACCAGGCTAAGCCATCAGACCCATAGAGTTCTGGTCTTGCCCAAGCGGTGTATGGCTTGAATGCTTCTACATTTTGTGCGCACCATACTCCGATGAACCCAACTAGAAGGAGACCAATCAATAGTTTTAGGGTTTTGCCAACGTCTTTTGAACTCACTAGGATCAACAGCAAACATGCAACTCCATAGGCAAGAACAAGTTGCTTAGAGTCAGAAAATAAAAGATGCCAAACCGCTGCGATCGCGACAACAATTCGTATCCACAGGGGAACCGTTTTCTGATTGAAAAAGTAGACAGCGAATGCGAAAGATACGGTAGCGGAAACATAATTGCCCGCCCCCGACAAAAAGAATACTCCTCCACATCCATCAGTCCCATTGAATCCGCCTTGATCAATTGGTCCACCTGCACTAAGTTGACCCGAGTCAATTAGAGGCTTCTGAGCCGCAGCTAGTAGAAAATTAATCAGTACAGAGTAATAAAGAAAATTCCTGATTGTTATGAATGATTTGATCGTCAAAGGAATACAACTGAAGGCTAGTAGAAACATGAAAGGTTCGCCAAGCATCATGAAGCTCACGATCGCATTAATGAGACCGGCGTCGTTCCAGAGTGCACTAGCAATTGTCACTGAAAACAGCCCCAACAATCCTCCTAGAAGCGAAAGACAGAGCGAAATCTGCTTAGAATCTTTAGTGCGAGTTGTGAAGAGGGCGATCGCACACACGACAGGAATGATGGCAAAGTGTAGCAAATTGAGCAGAGCAAAATGGGTCGTTGTAGCAGCGATCCGCGAGTAGAAAATACTACAGAAGGCAACAATGATCAAGATCGAGTTTTTCAAGTATGCTTTCGGCTGTTGCATTTACATCAACTCTGAATAAAACTGCAAAAACTGAGTCGCGATCGCTGTTTTTAAGAACCGTAAATGGACATCTGATTTGCCAAAAACAGCTGATTCTAACGAATGGTTCATGGATTGAGCTAGGTTTTTAACTGCGTCTCCTGCTAGATCAAAATAAGTGCAACTAGACGCACCAACTTCCCTAAAAATGGGAATATCGGAACAGACAACCTTACATGAAAAGTATAGTGCCTCTACCAAAGGAATGCAGAACCCTTCTAGGGCTGAAGCAATTACAAAAAGCTGGCAGTTTTGATAGAGCCAGCAGAGTTCATCATCGTCGATCGCGGAGAGCATCAGCACTGAGTCTTCCAGCGAAAGCTCTTGAATCAGGTGAACCAGCGTGTCTGTTTCAGGGCCAGGACTACCAACAATGATCAACTTGGTTGCTTCGCTCAATCGACCTTCATCGCGCAACAAAGCGTAGGCTTTAATCAGCAAATCAATATTTTTATTTTTGCGATGTTGACCCACACAGAGGATAGAAGGAGCATCAAAATTGTCGTTCAAGGCCTTAGGTAGTTTTGTCCCAGCTTGCCCAAAATCAACAAAGTTATAAATTACCCTTGTCCTGTGACGAGAGACAACCTCAGGAAAATAATCTTCCAAATCATCTAGAGTGGTTTTAGAAACGCAAATTAGGCCATTACTATTATGGATACACTGTTGTAAAAACAAGCGGTTGAATAAAACCTGCCGATAGCCAAAGTTTTCGGGAAATTGATAGGGATATAAATCGTGAATTGTTGCCACCACAGGACAGAGAAAGCGCGATTTCAAGAATGGTAATGGAAAAGCTAAGTGAACAATACTTGGATTAAGCTGCTTTACTAGCCTTGGCAATCCAAATAAAAACCAAAGATTCCTTGAAATTGAACTGTTTTTAATATTGATGCCAACAATTTTGATCTTCGGGGATGAAATAGCAAATGCCGTTTCAAAATAGTTTTTCTGCCATGCCCCAGTTACTAGTGTAACTTGACTAACCTGGTCCAAATCTGCCAAGCAGCGAGCAAGATTTGCGGCGTGCCTGCAAACACCCGTTGGCTTAGAAGGTCGGTGCAAAACTGCAATCAGAATGTGCATGATAAGAGGGGTAAGGATTAATCAGTAAAGCTTAAAAATTTGGTATTCATATTATTGAGCTGTTTTCTTACGCATTTGAATGAGTGTCTAGGGAGTCTGCCACGGGATTAAAAGCTTCGATTTCCTCGTAAGTTTTTGCAAACTGTTTACCTTTTGCCTCCCAACTGTAAAATTCCTGGACTCGCTGTTGCCCTGCTTGTCCCAGTTGTATACAGAGGAGTGGATTGCTGTCCATTTTTATCATTGCCTCTGCCATAGCTTCAACAACCTGATGTGGATTCTCCGCTGAAATCTTGAATCCAGTTTCGGCCGTCACTTGGGTAGCAGGACCACCTAAATCTAAGCAAAGAATTGGTCTACCTGCTGCCATTGCCTCTAAACAAACCCCAGCTCCTGAGTCGTGTAAGCTGGGATGCACTAGAATGGACGACTGACTGAGAGCCTGTAAAACGTTGCGGCGAGATAATTCGCCCCAGAACTTAACCTGGTGCTCAATTCCCAGCTCTTGTACCAGGGTCTGCAAGCGTTTAAGTTCGGGACCATCACCCACAACCCAGTATTCGGCTTCAGGAAGGTTAGCTTTAGCGAATGCCCGCAACCCCAGGTGAAACCCTTTCCAGTGTAAAAGTCGTCCAATGCTGATAAATCGGCATTTCGTAGAGCTGCTGACTGGTGTGCATTGAGACAAATGTTCAATTTCATTCTGAATCAACGCGATCGCTGGGCAAATTTCTAGCTGAGTCACTCCCAACCATTTCAAGCGTTTAGCTGTATCATCAGTGACAGCATAAGCGAGGGCACTCCGACGAGCGGTTAGGTGGGTAAATAAATCGAATTCTCCTACCGCTCTCCAGGCTAATCTTGCAACTTCGTACAGCTTATTCTTCCAGCTAAAGTCCACCCAAAATGGCAAAGGAGCTGATTCGCCTCCGCCAATAGGACCCCAAATAAAAGGAATTGGTAATAGTGATAGAAAACTAGGGCAGGAGTAGCGAACAAAGGTAACATGGTGAGCTACATCAAATCTCACTTTGCTGTGCAGTGTGCGAGCAACAAAATAGGCTTGAATTTGCCAAAGGTAGTAGTGTAGTTGCATAGCTCCTGCCTGTCCCCAACGTAAGCTGTCTTGCCAAAAGGGTAATGTGAAGTAGACAAAGTGTAGATTGGGGTTAGGATGACGGTTTAACTCGGCTTCGATCTCCTCCCGGCTCTCATCGGGACGTGTCAACACCCAAACTTCGTGATGTTTAGCAACTTCACTGGCAACATTCCAGCCAACACCCCGTTCAGATCCCTTTCCTGGTTCGCAAGAGTAAGCAGATAGTAGAACCTTCATGGATTTACCAGAATTAGAAACTCAGTAATCAACGCCGATTGTTTTAGGCTAGTAGAGAGCAACTTTGCTAAGAAACTGTTTTGGCAAGATGCAGGGGAACAGGAATTGTCAAGTTTTCATACACCTGTGCAACTTGCTCTGCTGTTCGTCTCCATGTGAATTGATTAACTCTTTCCATCCCCTTTTCTCGCAGGACTTGTCGATATGAAGCAGTATTTAGTAACTGAAGAACTGCTTCCGACATCGCTTGCACATTCATTGGGTCAACTAAAATAGCTGCATCGCCTGCTACTTCTGGCAATGAAGAAACATTAGATGTGATGACAGGTGTTCCACAAGCCATCGCTTCTAGCACTGTCAATCCAAATCCTTCGTAAAGCGACGGTGCTATTAGAATATCTGCTGCATTATAAATCTGAAGCAGTAAATCCTGGTTGGGATTGCCTAAATAAATGACTTTTTGCTCAAGCCCATGCGTCTGAATGAAAGCTTTTTGGTCTGCTGTGAAGTCATCACCAACCTTCCATAATCGAACACAGGTTCCATCCTGTACTAATATGTGTAAAACCTTGAGAACAGTTAAAAGATTTTTACGGTGGTGTGATGAGCCTACATTCAGTAAGCAAACTTCATCGGGCGAGGTTGTGTATTTCTGTCTTAGATGTTCTACAGAGCTATTGAGAAGTGGATGAAAGTGTTTGTCTGTTCCGTTCGGAATGACCACAATTTTTTGACGCTCTATCCCAAGTATCTTTTCAACATCGTTTGCAGTATTTGACGATACTGCAATGACTTGGCTTGCTTTCAACATACCTCGCACCGAGTAGTTCAACATTGCCGTGCTGAATGCAGGAAAGCGAGCTTGTTCCCGAAGAATTTCAGGGTAGATAAATTGAACCAAATCATGACAAGTGACGACAATCGGTTTACCCAAATGCATCAGCCAGTAAGCAACATGAGCATTACTGTGGTCAATGATGTGGAAGAGATCAGTTTCTTGCTGTTTAACCTGACGAGGATGTTGCCAGAAACGCTCGTAATACTTGCGTAATCCAGTTCCGGAGTGCCATGGATTGTCCTCACCATCCCACCAAGGATTGGGCGCAATTTCGGTAATTGTCCACTGTGGCCGAATTTGCCTTAGCTCCGATACTAAGTTATCAGCATAGACATCCATACTGATAGCATTACCCCGTTCTCGGCGAATGATAGTTAGATGCATGAGACTAATCTTTCACCTCAGTAATTCTCTAAAGTGCTGCGAGTTTGGATCGACTGCCAAAGACTAATAAGGCGCTCAGCAATTCGCTCATGACTATAGTGTTGACCGACACGATCAATGCCGTATTGGCTCACGTGTTGCCACCATTGAGGTTCACGAATCAAGCGTTCTAAAATAACCGTTAGTTCCTTAGTATCCTCTTCCTGAAACACCAAATCTGCTCGCCCAATCACATTCGGGATTTCGCCCGAAGACGAGCCAACTACTGGAATCCCCATTGCCATTGCTTCGATCAGCACATGTCCAAACTGCTCTTTCCATACAGGAGTTGTGCGAGAGGGCAGCACCAAAACGTCAAATATCCCCAGTTCTCCGGGGGCTTGCTCGTGGCGTACTGCTCCGCGCCAGATGACTAAATCGGCAACTTGCTGGTTTTCAGCTTCTTGTCTAAGGGCTTCTTCATCAGTTCCAGAGCCGCACAAGGTTACACAGACGTTTAGCCCTCGCTGCCGTAGCTCCCGCACTGCCGCAAAAATTAAATCTATTCCCTTAGAGTGAGCTAAACGTCCCAAATAGCCAATGTTGAAGGGGCGATCGCTTCCTTCAGATTCTCCTACTTGAGCCCCAATTCTGCGTTCACGGGGTGAAAAAAAGTTAGGGTCAACGCCCATTTGCGGCATAACTTCCAGCAGTCCGCTGTAGCCCCAACTCCGCATAATTTCGGCTCCGTCTTGGTTACCAGGAATAATCGCTTTAGCTGTCTTCAAAACAAACTGGCAGATCCACCAGCGCAGCAAGGGCAGGCGTCGCTCTAAATTTTCCCATCCAAAGACAACCATTGGTATACCTGTGAGCCGGCTCCAAATTGCCAGCTCAAAAGTACTGAGAGAAAAAACTTCTTCCTCAACTTGAATAATATCCGGCTTAAAGTCGTTCAAGACCCGCCAGAGATCCCAGGGCGAGTACAGATGAGCACCGCCCTTACCAGTAAATGCGACCGGAGCAGAGTAAAGATGCAGTTTTGAATAAGGGTTTTCGAGGGGTAGTAGGCGATTCCACTCCAGAGCTTTCCAGTTACTGGGAGCCAATAGACCAATCTTTGCCTTGCCTGTTTCTACGATCGCGTTAAGCTTTCCCTGATTCACGCCAACAACGTAGGCATGACTGATAATCAAAATCCGTAGACCCGAACCAGTTGATTGTCTTGAGCTTTGAGTGTGTATCGAATCAGCAGTAGCAGTCATCTCTTTTCCCATGTCCAAGCGACTTCTTAGAAACGGTTTGCAATCTGCGCGAATGAGAGAGTATCAGAGAAAACAAAACGGGATGAACAAGCGTTGCTCAAAGCATTAAGCAGGATCTGCTAACAACACCCTAAGCCCACTAATCTATCAATCTAATCATTGACCTTCTCTGGTTTCTAAAGGCTCAATGATTGGTAGAAGGGGATAATTGAGCATTCGCTGTTTTGGTGCATACTGTCCAATCACATTTGAAATCATGCGTTGCCAATTGTCGAAATTCACAAACCACTGAAAGAACACCATTAAACAAGCAAGTTGTTCCAGTGGGCTTAACTCATATTTAAAGATTGCATGCAAATATCCTTTTACACATAGGAGCCGAGGGGATATAAATTGATGTTTTCTCATTAAACCAATCCATTTTTCTCGCTCTTTTACAGTCTTCAGGCTCGCGGATTGATTGGAATGGCGACGGTTAAAAAAGAGTGGCTCAGGAATCTCTACTATGGGACCCATGATGCTTAACTCAGATAAAAGTACCTTGTCCGCGCCGTAGTAAGTTCCACTTAATGAGGTTCTCTTAAGCTGATCAGATCGTATTAAGCTGAATACTTCAAAGCACATGCGAACTGACAAGATTTCTCCATAACGCTCATGCGGTTTTTCAGAATCAAGCTGCCGAACTCGATCTGAAGTAGTGGCATTTGCATTGCTGTGGTTAATAATTCTTCCTTCGCCGTCGATTAGTATGGTGTGAGCACAACAGGCAACAACAGAGGGGGAATTTTCTAACACTTCTACAGTTCGAGCCAGAAAAGTTGGGGCGAGGACATCATCATGGGCAGCCCACTTAAAGTACTTTCCCTGAGATACGTGAAAGGTACGATCGTAATTTAAGGCAGCACCAAGATTTTTCTCATTTCGGTAATAGCGAATGCGTTTATCTTTTTCAGCGTATTCCCGACAGATTTCTTCAGTTTTGTCTGTAGAAGCATTATCAGAAATAATTAGTTCGAAGTTCTCAAACGTTTGAGCCAGAATTGAATCAATCGCCTGTTTAATGAAGCGCTCGCCGTTGTACACCGGCATTCCAATACTTACAAGTGGTTCAGCCATCTTTGTCACACTCCTTTGACTTTTTAACGAAAGCCTAAATGAAAAAGTGATAGGAGAATAGTCAGAATAGTAGTCGCGACTAATTCAGTTCCTAATTACTCAGTACACAATTAAATGTTCCCAGTAATTATTTCATAGCAAAATCATTTTTTAGTAACCACTTCAGTATTTTTACCAATGCTTCATAAGAAGCAGTTTCTAAAGAAGCGTAGCTGAAGCACGAATGCATCGATTATGGAGTAAGCTAACGCAGCATCAATCAAATTACCGCGATATAAATGAAACTCTCATGGTGTTCTGGGAGTTCCTGATAGTCGCGACACAACGCTACGCATTTTCCAGCTAAGCAAAGGTGCGCTCCAGCAACCCGTTCACGGCTCTACGACGAATCCCTGTCCCAATTTCTCGGTTAACTTCAACGTTGTGCTGAATGTCTGCTGCAACAGAATGGGGATCACGCCTCGATAACTTTGATTAGCTAAGATTTTAAGCAAGCGTCAATTGTGCTCTAATGCAGGCATTAACACGACTGGAGTCGCTTTGACATCTGCAACATTGGCAGCGCTGACAAAGCAGGATAGCACTACTCCCACCGTATCAACCGTCAAATATCGCTTGTGTCCTCTAATCCTTTTGTTACCATTGATACGTTATTTAAATCTTGTGTCATCTCCACGCCAAAACCAGGATTGTTCGATGATTCACTCAGCTTACAAGAGTGCGAAATTTATTGACTGTCCAACTCACAAGTTTGGGGCGCTGTTGGGGTGCATAAAGCCAGCTGATCGCTGGTTCAGCCAGAGGGAGGGGCACAAAGCCAACCCAAATGAACCAAGCACTGTAGAATATGCGCTTGATCCAGCTGAATTGAGAATATTTCCAGAGGCAGCGAATGCCCGAATAAACTAACACTTGTGGGCGATCTTCAGGAACTGGATGCTTCAACGGAGCTAAACGTAGTGAGATAATACGTGACCAAAGTCGTCCAATTGAGCGTTGCTCTAAGTCAATAGGAATGTCGTACCCCAGTTCTTGAGCTTTTTGAGTCAATAATGCAAAGTTTTGCAAGTCATGTTTAACGAACCGATGAAAGCGATCGCCTGTAACCGTAGTCAGTGCCCACTGATTACTGTCATGCACTCGATAAGCACCCAAAGGTTCTTCAATCGCCGCCACTTCTCCGTGAAATGGAATTAACGTAGACAAATAGTCATCGGCAGTCAGTTTATAGTCATCAGAAATTGGAAACACCTTTGCCATCGCACTTCGACTGAGGGCGTTACCACTAGTGGGAGTACTCACGTAACCGCCACCTTGCAGCAACATTCGCCATGCTTCACCTGTTGCGAGTGGTACATTACCCTGAGGGAAAGAATAGCCCAGGGACTGACCAGTTGCGTCTACGACGGTCAGGCGATAGTGAACTTTAGAAAAATTCGGCTTCCAGACAGAAACGATGCGATCTACAGCATGAGGAAGTAAGTAATCATCAGAATCTAAGAACAGCACAATCTCGCCTTTACAGCGAGCGAATCCACTATTAAAAGCAGATGCCTGTTTGCCATTAGGTTGCAGAATGGGAATGATGCGATCGCCATAACCAGCAATAATTTCCCGCGACTTATCAGTCGAGCCATCATCAACAACAATGACTTCAATGTTTGGATATGTTTGATTTAGGGCACTGTCCACTGCTTGAACAAGGAAGCGATCGTAGTTGTAGTTATTGACAATGACACTGACTAAGATGCTTTCACTCATAGGTTTTTTTTTAATAAAGCTAAATTGGATTCAGCTAGCTTTCTCCATTAGAAGAACTATTTTTCAATCAGCCCGTAGGAATGGAATACTTAGATAGGCTAACCCAATCAGGAGGGATGAAATCAGGTAGAATATCTTCTTTGTCATTCCAAGGAGATGGAGAGACTACCAACTTATTACTGCTCTGCGACAACCAGGCTCCCCACCAACTAAATGTGCTATTTGCAATCACAAAATGTTTGCAGAGGCTCATTAAATACAAAGACTGTGGAGGTGCAAAACCTTCTACATAAACAACTTTACAATCAAGATGAGCTAGCAGTTCACGACAATGGCCAATATCATCAGAAAAAACAAAGATGTAATCGATTTTTCTCCTATTTTTGACGAAATCAATTGCATCAAAATAATAATTACTTGGGCATGCGCCTAAGTGAGGAGCTTGCAAAAAATCGCCTCTTCTTATACTGACTGCGAGAGATTCTGTTCCTTTAGCTAAATCTAAGAGCTTAGAAAGTGACTCACAGATAAACTCACTTCTCAAAGAAAATGCTTTAACAAGTACCTCTTTATCTGGGAAAAGGCTAGGCGACTGGAAATATCCAGTGTATGACTTGTACGGCTGTGAGAAGTCTAATTTACGATGACTATTCTCGTTCTCTACAAATATGCTCTCCTCTTTAAATAATTTTCTGAAAGTTGAATTGTTGCGAATTCTATTAATGAGAAGATCTGTTTTGGAGCAGTATCGAAAATAGTTAAATACAGACAATTCTTTAAACAAAAAGCTTTCAAAGCCTAGGCGTTTTGGTAAATGCTCGTCTAGTAGAACTTCAACCTGAAATTTCTGCGAAATATTCAAGGCTACAGCTAATTGAAACAGTTGGTTACCTAATCGTCCATCCAATCTCATAAAGACCGTTTTAGGGCGATTCATAATTGTGCTTCCACTATTATTTACCATGGCTCCGTCTAAAAATTCTTCCTTCACTTGACCATTCATAAAACTGATGTAAGTAATTCTCTAACTTTTTTTCCAGCCACTTGCCAGTTCAAACGTGATTCATATTCATTGAAAGCAGAGAGGGCTAGCTCCTTATACTGGGTATAGTTTGTAAATGTATTGTAGATATATTCACAGTATTCAATAGGGGCAGCATTCTTATCAAACAATTTACCATTCAAATTATCTTTGATAATCGTTGAGATTCCGCCAACTTCTCTAGAGATGCAAGGGACTCCTAATGAATTTGCTTCACACAACACAATGGGACTACAGTCTGCAATTGAAGGCAGAATTAAAAAGTGAGAATCGGCTATAAGCTGATATATTTTGTTCTTTCCAGCAGTAGTGGCTTTACCGATAAAGCCCAAGGATTTTACAAAGCTAGGAAGTAATTCCCCGTCTGGCGGTTGACAACCAATCAAGGTTAATTCTGTGTTTAGACCTGAATTATTTAGCTGTTTAGCTACCTCTAAAGCAACATCACCTCCCTTGCGGAACCAATCAACTCCTAAAAATAGAAGCTTGCACTGATTAGTTGGTCTAGCGTCAATAGAAGCTTTAACTTCATTAATGCTTTTCCTAATTTCAATATTGGCTCCGAAGGGAACAACTTTGACTTTTTTAGGATCAGTGTTGTAATAATTAATGGCAGTTTGGGCAGCCCACTCGGAAGAATAGATTGCCAACTTAGACTTTTCTAGGCTGATGCTTTGAATTCGGTGAGCGGTTTTAAGCGACTCTTCACAGAGATTACTGTATGCAGGATAAAAATCTATTAAGTTGGCAAACGTTGCATCTGCCCAAAAGGCAATTGGCTGGTCACATTCAAGGTAAGCAATGGAATCACTAGATGCGCTAAAAACTATATCAGTCCGATTACCGCGGATCTTTTGAGCTACCTGCCCTGCATAATCTTGCAAGACCAAAGGTTCAATATACTTTATGTAGTTCTTTCTAAAAAGCTTATAGTAACGGCTCTTACATTTGCTGAGAATTTTGAGTCGAAACTTATCCTCGAGCGGACCAATGTAGTCGAGAAAAACCGATTGGTTTTTTATAGCTTGGGCAATGTAGTAGCCAGAACCAGACCAATTATTTGAACTACTTAGAGTTCTCGAATCAAACGGAGTGACGTAAGCTACTTTCATACATTAAATCTTCTTACATCCCTGCTCATGACAACACTTGGGTACTGTTATTGGCCTAGAACAACCTCTTGGTAATTACCTGACTTTGTGATTCGACCTTGTTCGAGTTGATAAATGCGATCGCAGTGTTCAATAGTAGAAAGACGATGGGCAATAATGATGATTGTTTTAATACCACTCAAAGCCTTTGTCGCCTCTGTAATAAGATGTTCTGTTTCTGTATCTAAGGCCGCAGTTGCTTCATCAAACACTAAAATCTCTCGTTCGTGGTAAAGGACACGCGCAATGCCAACTCTTTGACGCTGCCCACCCGATAACAACACGCCCCGCTCACCCACCATTGTCTTAATACCATCCGGGAGACGCTCAACGACTTCACTAAGTTGAGCCATTTCAATCGCTTTCCTTAACTTAGCTTGATCGATTAGGGAATCAGGCACCCCGAAGGCAATATTGCGTTCAAGGGTATCATCAATCAGGAAAATGGATTGAGGAACGTACCCAACTAGATTCTGCCAAGCGCGTAGGTTCTCGTAAATGGAGATTCCATCAACTTTTATATCTCCAGATTTGATAGTGAAAAGTCCTAAAAGAACATCTACCAAAGTGGTTTTACCCGCTCCAGATTTACCAATTAGACCAACAGAATCACCTTTCTGAATCACTAAAGAGACGCCATCTAAAGCCTTTCTTGATGTGCGTGGGTATAGAAAATCGATTTCATCCAAAACGATTTGTTCGTTAAATAGAAGGACTGATTTGGCGAAGGCCGATGGCAAACCTGTGAAATGATTAATGCTATTTTTAGGAGCATCAAGCTTCCCCTTTTCAACTTCTCTTAGGTCGAAGAACAGTTTATCTACAGCAAAGGTGTTTGACCTAAGGGTGCCAATATTACTGACCAAGTTGCTTACAGCTGGGAGCAACCGAATTGAGGCTAAGGCGAAGATTCCTAAAATAGCAGTCAAATTTTGACCTATCCCCTGGCTGAAGTTGATAAACAGCAGGGTAAAACCGATGAGAAAAGTAATCATGAACGCTTCTATCACAAAACGTGGAAGATTACCGTAACTTTGAGCCAGTGCTGAATTTGTAGAAAATCTCTTTGTCTGTCTCTCCATCTGTTGCTCAAAATAACGCTCACAGCCAATCACTCGGGTCTCTTTCAAGCCTCCTAATCCGTGGTTCAGGATACGAATCATTTCAGCAGATGCCTCCCATCCTTCTTTGAACCAAACAGACATATGCCTTCTCATCAGTCTAATCAGAAGAATAACCACAGGTAACAGCATGGCAATAAGAACTAGAGCTAACGCGCTAGCCTTAACCAGCAATGAAACCAATGCCAGGATGATTGTAGCGTTGGATATCGCTGTTAGAAGCGGCATGATGACATAGAGACAGACGCTATCAGTTGTGCCAACAACATTCTGAGTAAGAGTTGCTGAATTAGCACGCAAATGAAAGCTGTATGGAGCTTCGAGATATGCTTTCAACAACTTATTAGCCAGTTCCCCTTTTAAGGTGTAGCCGAACTGGAAGACTGCCTTCTGAGAATGAAAACTTAAAAAGGCTTTTACATAAAATGCAATGAGAAGAAACGCACCTAGAGCAAGCAGAAAACTTTCCTTGGAGCTGAAATTTAGATGTCTGTACACTAAATTCAGCCAGTAATTAGTCTCAACTAAACTTGGTTGGGTTGCAACAGCTATGAATGGACCAACCATTCCGACGCCAACAACCTCTAACCCAGATACAAAAACAAACAGAAATGCCACTACAACGAGTGATTTGTGATGCCCCTTTGTGAGATAAAAGAGTCTAGACAGGAATTGAGACATAGTTTAATTGAGATTCAGAACTAACTAAAATAGCATCTAACCCCTAAGCACGTTGAGATTAAAGTCTTAGTGACATACTACACAATGGAATGGGTAGAAACGGATGTAGCGATCGCGACAATATCGATTTTGGGATCGGCAAACATCTCTCGCGTTCCGTTGTAATGTCGATCCTTAGATAGCGAGTTTGCACCTTTGCTAGCAAGATTTGAGCCAAAGTCCTGACTGTTTCTACCCGCACTCTCAAACTTTCCGAAAAGCTCCGAATCAAATTAGGTTCACAATAACCATAACCAATCACACTGATATTAATCATGTTGTTCATCGTCTTTCACCCAAGCGGGAACTTGCATTCGGATAAGGCTGTTTTAGGTATTACTCGAACCATTGTTCGCAGTTACTAAAGCTTGATCGAGAGCGCAGACACCGCCAATGATTCGCAGGTACTACGGCCGCAATTGCAGAGTGAAAGACGTCTTGTGTTACGACTGCTCCAGCCCCAATACGGCTTTTTCTCCAATTCTCACTCCTGCCAGAATGGTGGCATTACTGCTAATAGAAGCGCAGCGTTTCACAATCGTCTTGACACATATCCAGTCTGCTTCGGTTTTCAGACTACTATCTTCATTCGTCGATGCAGATGGATGTTGTTAGTAACATGACTTTATGTCCAATAAACACCTCATCTTCAATATCAACACTCTCACATAGAAAATTATGGGATGAGATTTTGCACCGACCTTCTACTGCGACATTCTTCTGAATCTCCCCAAAACCGACAATCTTTGTCTCACAACTGTAGAGATTCTCAGAATGAAAAATCTTCACACCTCTGCCCAACTGGCCATCATTGGCCGTCATTATAGGTCTACCTTCTGATTCATTAAAGCCGGTTAATGGCTTCCATTTCTGTAGAGTTTTCAAACTGCATCCTCTCAAGTAAGTGCGCTTATTCGCTTGCCATTCGTACCGGCGAAATTATTTGCGGGATGACTTCAAAGAGACAAATGTCGATGAGGTTTTTCAGCAGTGCTCTACTAAAAAAGCAAGACCTAACATTTGAATGGACTCTACTAGTTGACTAGAATAAACTGCTAAAAATTTACAGAGCTATTCTGTCATACGAAACGGACGACTCAAACATGGATTGGATCCTTACTTGCGAATTGAATCAGTACCTCGGATAGCTTTGCACTTAGAACAGTACAATCGACTGGCACATCCGAGAGATTCCTAAACAAACATTTGGGGCAGACGCAAAATCCTCTGGTTTTCTTAAATTGACAAGTCTGAGACTTTCTACAGAGTTACCATCAAATTCCGTATCACCTGATGTAAAATCTGTAGCCAGACATAATATGTCAGCATTTCTGCGGTATCAGCTAGGCTGTTTTTAGGTTCTTCATAAAATCTTTAAGCAATCCCCCTTTATTCTGAAGCGAAAACTAAGCGGTTTTACGGATGTGCGGATAACGAGGCTTTTGATGGCAGTCGTCATAGATGGGTATCTATAATTTAGCCCCAGAACTATCTACTGATGTATGGCTAAATTGGATAATTTGAGCAAAATAAGATTTCACATTTACTATTGCTAGCAGTCTTTAAGCTGCTAGCAAAGAAAGGATTGCGGAGTTTAAGATGCTGTCATACATCCAGGTTTGAAACAAACCACGAGTATTACAAAGCTTGACAGGGCTGAGCGTGAGTAAATTCGAGAAGTTACCGGTAAGTTTTGCTCGGAATGCCAGGAATGTATAGAAGAACACTATGTTAACTAAGCCCGACAATGTTATGAGGACAGGGTTGAATTTATTGAAAGAAGGTAAAGCATGGTGGCCCTACAAAAGTAATAATTTGTTGTAGGCACAACAAAAGTATCAAATAACACAAATGTGATTTCTAACGCTTCTCAGGACAACAGAGTTTTCTGGACTAATCGAGAGACCTGCTGGGATAACACGTTGTTGAATTGCTCAACATAAATGGCAACGGTAAGGCGACCGTTAGCGAATTAGCTACAGCTAATATTCCTCCTCCTACAATGAAACAAGCTCTGCCCTTGAGAAACCGAACGGACCACTTTGCAGACGATGTGAGCGAAACAGCCTGAAGCTTGCATAACTTTCGACTCACTCACCGCAAGTTAGCTGTTCCTAAAATGGCATTCTTGAGAGTACTTCCTGTTTGTGCTGAGTTTTGCTTATTTTCGATTAAACCTATGCAAATACTGCATGATCGAGTAGCTTCTATTTCTGACCTTATTTTGATATTGTTCAATTTAGTTACCTCACACATGTCAGTTACCTCACTAATGCAAAGTACAATCAGCTTTTTAGTTTCTGCTTGTCTAAAATGCTCTACGCTAACAACGCTCTCCCTTATTAGATTCAGAGGTGTGCATTTTAGGCCACCAAGACTATGCTTGACTGCGATAAGACTTTTGAAATCAAGAATGTGCCCCTAATTGTGATTTACATGGCTTGATTGTATAGATTGGTACAGATGCGTCAGATGTATTAGATGTAATTGTTTGTAAAGGACTAATTTAGTTAGTTTGGAGATCGTGTAAAAACTATATAAAGATTACTTCTTGAGAAGTATTTCACCAGAAAAGGTAATATCATTCGACACATCAATATAGTCAGATTCTCGAAAGAGGCTTTTGCGACTAGGCATCCTTCGAGAGAAGCTTTGGGGATCATCTGGTTTTTGTCTTGTTGACTGCGCTGCCGATAGTATTGTCCAGTTCGTTCACTTTCATCTTCGAGCACTCGAAACAGCCGTATCCATTTTGAGTGCCTAGTGAATTACGTATGGAACCCCCACTCTATCCAGAAATTGAGATGACCATGATCGATGAGAACCCCTCCGGGCGAATTATTGGTTTTCCTGTTACCGCACTGCCGTTTGATCAGCAAATTCAGTTGCTGCTGCAATGGGCTAAATCGTACTTGAGTAAGGTGGTCTGTGTTGCAAACGTCCACA
The DNA here is from genome assembly GCF_059505265.1 of Myxacorys chilensis. Lineage (NCBI taxonomy): Bacteria > Bacillati > Cyanobacteriota > Cyanophyceae > Leptolyngbyales > Leptolyngbyaceae > Myxacorys > Myxacorys chilensis. The sequence goes on from NZ_JCACKG010000165.1 coordinate 75,643, forward strand.
TGCTGATAGAGGGATATCAAAATTCTTCGTTTGCAGAAATATTGCGAGAAGCAGACTTGTTGACCCCTGATGGAATGCCACTCGTTTGGATGCTCAAGCTAATGGGTGTCTCCCGTCAAGACCGAGTTGCTGGACTAGATATTTTAGATGCAGTTTGTCAGCTTGCACCCTCGCAGAATGTGAGTGTTTTCTTTCTTGGCTCTCAACAAACGATTCTCGATCGTATGAAGCAGCGATTAGAGCAAGAATTCCCTAATCTCGACATCGCTGGGATGGAACCTCTGCCCTTTCGCTCACTAACTGTTCAAGAAGATGAAGCTATCATTCAGCAGATCAATAATAGTGGAGCGGGCATTGTTTTCATATCGTTGGGCTGTCCTAAGCAAGAAATTTGGATGGCACAGCATAAAGGAAAGATAAAGGCTGTCATGGTTGGGTTGGGAGGTGCTTTTCCGGTCTATGCTGGTCTTCATAAACGGGCACCTCTTATGATTCGATCAACAGGTCTAGAATGGCTGTATCGGCTCGTTCAGGAACCTCAAAGACTTTGGCGGCGATACTTTGATACAATTCCACTTTTCATCTGGTTGGCAGGTAGGGAGTTGTTAATTCGTCCGCGCGATGTACACACGAAGGAACTATAGTGAAAACGAGTATCGTAGATAATTTGATGACAGGGTAACACTCTTCATTCGATGGGTTGAGATAGCAGAGAGAACGAACACTTCGATTCTGCTGTCATTTAATGAGTTTTTAGTTTTTCGAGTGTGATGAACTAAAGCAGTGAATTATAATTCGGCAACTGAATATAATTCGATTTGATCGATAACGTTGGGTTTTCTTAGCTTAAACGCATTGTCTACGGGTTCTCTGCCACTCAGATTGAAAATTGAGATCAAAATTGAGATCACGTAGTGAACAGTAAAGAACATGTTTTGTTGTCCATGCATCTACCCATTTTCTTTACAGATATTCTATTTTCACTAGGGTGAACTAGGTCCTTCCACATCTCTCATCCTCTTGGATGTGTTTATAGAATTGACCACGTCTGTCCATTCGCTTCAATTTCGCCTACGCGCTCACTTGTCATTTCATCCGCGTGATCTTATGCAGAGGCAATCATGGAAAGTAAGATAAATTCGCAAGCCCTTGCCGTAAACGGGAGCAACAAGCAACTTCGCCGACTACCGCTGACCAATGCAATACCCCACGATGGCGAAGGTGAAGGAGGCTTAAATTTTGGTCAGGTAGCTGCGGTACTGCGACGAAAGATTCCGATCGTGCTAGGCGTGACGACTGTGGTGTCTTCAGCGGCACTCCTCAAAGCAGTGACCAGTGAACCCATTTACCAATCCACGTTTGAAATTCTCACGAAACCCGTCACTGCTGAAAGCCAAGTTATTTCTTCGGTGCCTGAAACATTAGGCAATCGAGAGCAGCAAAAACCTGAACCTGAAAAAGCCCTAGACGAGACAAAGCTAAAACTGCTCAAAAGTCCAAATCTTCTTGAGCCGGTCGTGCAAACGCTCAAGCCTAAGTATCCTGACCTCACCTACGATAGGCTATCAAGCAGCTTAGAAGCGACTCAGCTTCCCAATAGTGAGGTGTTGCGAGTTAGCTTTCAAGACAGTAATCGTGAGAAGGTAAGAGAGGTGCTAACTCTCGTTTCTCAGGCATATCTTAATTACAGCCTTGAGGAACGCTTAGTAGATGTACGACAGGGTATAGAATTTGTTGATCAGCAGATTCCTAAGTTGCAGCAGCGTGTTGAAACGACTCAAGATCGGCTTCAGACGTTTCGGCAGCGGTATAACTTAATTGATCCTGAGTTAACCAGTAAGCAACTGGCAGAGCAAACAGCAACGATCGCACAGCAACGTCTGGAAACAGACGTTAAATTGGAGGAGGGTTTGGCGCTAGATCGTGATCTGCGTCAACAACTGACTCAAAGAGATCAACCCGCTTCTTCTGCGCTTCGAGAAAACACTCGCTATCAAAATCTGTTGAACCAACTCTTAGAAGTTGAGGCCCAAGTGGCTAAGACGTCGGGTGTGTTTCAGGAAAAAGCACCGCAAGTTCAACTCCTGCGATCGCAGCTTGCAAATCTGCAACCGTTGTTAGAACGCGAAGGAGGACGATCCCAAGGCGATGTCGAGAGCCAGGTACGAGGCTTGAAGGCTCGCCAAGCAATTCTGATGCAAACAGAAGACTTGCTGAAACAGCAGGTTAAACAGCTTTCGGTTGTGTCTCGTCAATACACTGATATTCAACAAGAACTGAAGATTGGAACTGATAACCTCAATCAATTTCTGGCAAAACGAGAAGCCTTACGCATTGATGCCGGACAGCGGACAACCCCTTGGCAGATTTTAACGCCACTCAGTAAGCCAAAACTTGCGTCTGCGGGAATTAAGCAAACGGGGGCACTGGGCGTTATTTTAGGGTTGTTGCTGGGTGTAGGTACAGCGCTGTTGCTCGAAAAACTGAGTAATGTTTTGCATACACCCGAAGAAGTCAAAGATACGGCAAAATTGCCAATGCTAGGCGTGATTCCATTTAATGCAGAATTAGCCGAGACGGAGAAGCAATTTCTAGCGACAGGTGTGCCTATGCCAGAACCTATCAGCTTAATGCGTCAAATGCGGCAGAGACTTAGTGTGCCGAAGAGTGAATCAGCGTACCTTTACGATAGTTCACCATTTTCAGAGGCATTCCGATCGCTCTACACCAATATTCGGTTGCTCAATCCGGATACGCTGATTCGTTCTTTGGCAATTAGTTCACCGTCTCCTGGAGAAGGAAAGTCTACAGTTGCGCTTTATCTAGCTCAAGCGGCGGCAGCATTGGGACAACGGGTCTTATTGGTCGATACAGATTTTCGGTGTCCCCAACTTCATGTTCGGCTGCAACTGCCGAATCTACAGGGATTGAGTAATATTGTTTCTTTAGAAGTGGAGTTTGATCAAGCAGTTCAGCAGTCTCCTGTGGAACCAAATCTCTTTGTTCTCACCGTTGGACAAGTTCCGCCAGATCCAACTCGCTTGCTGTCCTCGAAGAAGATGCAAACTCTGATGCAGCAATTTGAGGAGATGTATGATCTCGTCGTTTATGATGTGCCCCCTTTGCTTGATTTAGCGGACGCAAAACTTGTCGCAACAAATACAAATGGAATTGTTCTAGTAGTTGGACTGGATAAAACGAAGAGCGCTACTCTAAAGCAAGCGTTAGAGGGCTTCAAACTGTCTTCTGTTCTTACTCTTGGTGTTGTTGCTAATGGTATGAAGAATCTTTAGGTAGATTGGCCTGAGGGTAGTGCATCAAATAATAGTGGGATAAGTAACTAGATCATGCCAAGTCGAGGGTTGCAGGGTCAATCCTGCCCGTTGAGCTGCTGTTGTCTTTAACCGACTATGCTGCCAAATCCAGTTGAAGTAACTCACGACTAACCGGGTTGTTACCTTGGTTTGCTGCCATATCTTGCCAAACTTATTCTGTTTGCGATGCCAACGTCCCGTTTGTTGTCTAACAATGCCATTGGTTCTTTCTAAGCACGGCGTTTTGTCTTTACCAATGCAATGCAGAATTTCGGGAGGTAATACACGTTCGTAACCATCCCAACCATCGCCATTGAACAGTTTACACGAGGTTTTCCCTTCGCTACTGGTGACTAATTCCTTAATCAGTTCATCGGTATGTTTTCCCACTCGTGCTGCCAAAATCAGTCCACTGGAATCAGCTAAGCTCACAGCAATTCAACAGTCACCAATATCCAACTCGTCTGGGAGACACTGCTTCTGTTTTTTGAAACAAATGACCACAGTTTATCTGCACTCACTTTCTCGGTCTGCACCGCTTGTACTTGGGCATTATGGAACAAGTTTGCCTATGTTGTTGAACGGAACTCGCTCCTCTGAAAGGTTAGTCTTCACAAAGCTGATTCACTGGAGGATGCTATGCACTTTTCGTTGAGCTAGGAGCATGACTAGAAAACCTTGCCTAACGGATGTAAGCGACGAGTGGTCATTCCTGACTCCCTCTCAACGCTGATAACTGAAGAGCTTCGCTACGAGGGCGCAGTCTGCGAGGGGTCTTCAAAGGCGTACAGTGAATCGTTTACACAAGTATGGCTTGGTAGATGATGCCCCATGGCCTACCACCTTGGTACACGGTCTATCAACAAATGTAAGCTATTAATGCGGTCTAAGATTCAGATGATAAAGCGTCGACTTAAGCAGGTTTTGTTTTCCCCGCTACAAATACTATATGTGTGTCTGTTTTGCTACTACTCGGTGCAAATAATACTTTCCCGATTTGTACGTCGTGTGTTTAGACAAAAAAGGTCTAAGCTTCTAGTTGCCGTACTGATTGACGAGTACTTCGGTGGATGGAACACTCCCTATGGTGGTTACGGGTTTCTTGCGCGTCACATTGTTGCAGTGCACCTTCCTGATCAGCAGATAGAGGTAGAAGTTATCCTTCATGGGCTTAAAGTGCACGGTGGTATTCAATGTCGAAAGATTGATAATAGATACGTTTATAAGTTGTCCAAGTGCGACTTCTTATCAAAAATCTGGCTTCGGATGAAGGAGTATGATGCTTATTTGTCCATTGAACTGACGCACCTCGATGCCATTGCACTTGCGCCTTCCAACCACAAGCACATACTTTGGTTTCAGGATCCACGTCCACTATCAGTATGGCAATTTATTGAGACAATGAAATTGATGCCAGAGTCTTCATTTTGGAGTCCGGCTGTCTATGAGTATGTCCGCGCACACAGCAAGGAAATTCGTTTTATTTCGCAAGGTGTGTCACTCAATCCGCTCGGTCGAGAACTTTATCAGCTCGACGATTCGATAGAGGTTAGCCGTCTTCTAAACCCAATTGACATTGACTTTAACTACGATCTCCAGCAACAGCATAAGAAGAATCAAATCGTTTTTCTTGCCCGTCTGGAGTCGCAGAAACGTCCCTGGGTATTCTGTGAGATTGCGAAGCAGATGCCGATGTATGAGTTCTATGTTCTTGGTCAGACGCTTCGCCGCAAAGAGGAGATGGAGAGATTATTACTACCGTATCGGGATGTGAAAAACATACATTTCGTTGGTCATCTAGAAGGGAAAGACAAAAAACAGTACTTGGCTGATTCAAAGATTCTTCTCAACACGTCTATCTGGGAGGGAATTCCGATTTCTTGGCTGGAAGCGTTATCTTACGGGACGCTGATCGTGAGTTGTCTTGATGTCGAAAACTTACCCTCTAGATTTGGTCGGTATGTTGGTAGTGTTCCTGGTGATGGCCTTGACACAGAAGCAATTGAGCTTTTCAAGTCCGCGATCGCTTTTGTAATGGAAAATGAGGAATGGCGTAAACAGAAAGCAAAGGATGCAGTCGAGTATGTAAGGTCGAATCATAGCATTCAACAGTTTCAAGATGATATGCGAAGCCTAATTCTTGAGACGAGCGCCCGAATTTGACTGTGGGCAGCTTCGTGTAATCTGAATGAGAGATCTGAAAAAGATCACAGGCTAAGCCTTCAACCTGCGATCGTCTCTCGCTTCCAATTAGTTCCGATATACTCAGCAATTGGTAGGTAATCGCATTGATTTTTTATGGATGCTAATCGTATTATCTTCTGCGAATATCCCCAATGAAATCCATGTTTTTTGAGCTACTATTTGGACACAATTAGGGCACATCTGAATAAAAAGCATTGCGACCTTAAGCATGTATGTACCTGAAATGTTGTGCGATCAAATCCACCCCTGAGCTTGACCACCGTCCGGTAAGATAATACCGAAGCGGCGATCGCTGCGACTAATGAGCAGCATCGTAAGGTGTGGTTATTATGTTTAAATCTTCTACTAATCTTCTGGTTGGATTTAAGGTTTCACTTCCAGGGATTACAAGCTTCCAGGCTATTGAAACATACGAGGTCTTATGAGTCTTATTCATGCTGAAAATTTGGTAGACGAAAGCGAGGTGAAGCCTTCGTCTGATTGTAAATCCATAGCCGTCGTCTGCGCATCTGACAACAACTATGCAATGCCACTTGCAGTAACAATGCGCTCTACAGTTGAAAACCTCAAAGAAGGATGCAAAGTATTTTTCTACATTATTGATGGAGGAATTACTGACTTCAATAAACAGAAGATCTTGAGTTCCTTAATTCAGGAAAGGTGCGAAGTTGAATTCATTCAAATACCCAACTCTTTGACTGAGGATATTATAGAAGCTCACGAATCAAAGAAATCCGGGCTTGCACTATCTAAATCAGAACATGTTTCAATCGCATCATTCTACAGGCTGTTACTCTCTGAACTTCTGCCTAGTCAGCTTGAAAAAGTAATTTATTTAGATTGCGATCTAGTTATAAAAGGAGATCTATTACAGCTATGGCAAACCGATTTCGGAGAAGATTATATACTAGCTGTACGTGACACATGGATACCCTTTATATCTAGTCCTACTGGGCAACTAAATTACCAAGAATTAGGGATCGATCCAGATGCTCCGTACTTTAATGCAGGAATTCTGGTAATCGACCTCGCAAAGTGGCGAGCTGATAAGCTTAGTGATAAAGCCATAAAGTACTTTGTGCAAAATCTGAAGTACATAGGCTGGTATGATCAAGGTCTTTTGAACGCACTTCTGATTGGCAAGTGGGGACAGCTTGATCCTAAGTGGAATTTCAACGCTACTTCTTTCTATGACTACTCTTCAAAGGATTATTTTCCTTGGAGAGACAGCAAGAGCCTACTTCCAGAGGATGTTTATAATGAGCTAGTCCGCAACCCTTACATCATTCACTTTGTGTCAGAAAAGAAGCCTTGGGTATCTCGGCACTGCCCACGCAAAGAAGACTTCTTTAAATATGTGGATAGGACAAAATGGTCTGGTTGGCGACTCACGATCTGGAGACGACTATGGCACAGATTGATTTATGAGTCCAAGGCGTTTCTTCGTAAAATTAGTCATTGATGGTTAGGGTAGAGGCGAAAAGGTAGCCTAACCATCATGAATGGAATGCGCTACTAACCTACTTAAGGAGCATTAGTGGCACACTAAAACCGCTGCATGTCCTCCGCGAAAAACAACGAGCGAGTTTCCATTCCTTAGAACTCAAACAATGGGATTGACCTCATTGCTGCATCCCCCACTCAAATTGTTTCTTAAGAGAGGGATATTAGGGTTCGGTACATCGCTATGAAACTCTTTACCATGGTCAGCAATTAGCCACAAAGTGCTAATTTTTGGTAAAATTACTTTAATTTCTCCCTAAAATACGGAGGAAAGTAGTATTTTATACGTAGTTCAAAAAGTATTTTTTTCATAAAGACTAGTGGTATTCCCCTACCAGAGTCAGTCCCTTGCTTTGGCTAGAAGTCAGAAAATTCACGCAGGTTAAATTGCCCTCCTGCTTAGTTGTCCTGCACAGCTTCTGACTAAAGCTTGAGGAGCGGACTTTAAGAATTGGGAGGAAGAATCAAGATGTCATTAGAAAGTGCGGATCGGTTTCTGAAAGCGGTGGCTCATAATCAGTCCCTCCGCGAGAAGTTTGAAGCGGCTAAATCACCCGAAGAATTTTTGAGCGTATCTCATCGATTAGGGTACTGTTTTACAACAGCGGAGTTACAGAAGACTGTGTCAAACTTCAGCAAAAACATTCAACTGCGCCGACCTACAGGAGTGGGGAAGTGGCTGCGATCGCAACCGTGGATTTAATACTGGTCATGACAGGAATGAGTGAGATCAATAGGTAAATATTTCCGAGTGTAGAGGAGCTGAAACGAAAGGGTATCGAGCTATTCAGTGCAGGCCTTTATGCTTTAGATTTCATGTATTTTGTTTAACTTTCGTATAGAATTTCATAGCTTTGTATGGATATCAACTCACGGGGCACTCTAGCATCAACGTAGAGGTGCTGGATGATTCCAGTTGTGAACCATGCAAGACCACGAGTTTCTTCAACAGTATTTGTTAGGAGAAAGAAACTTTAATGGGGTCAATCTTGCTCAGATTAATTTGATAGGTGCTGCTTTGGCAGAGATCAGTTTGGTCGCTGCGACGCTAACAGAGGCAAATCTACCCTTCGCCTATCTCGCTTCAGCCACTCTGAGTAGAGCCAACCTAACCCAAGCTAATTTGAGCCAAGCTTTTTTGCGCTGTGTTGACTTGAGATTTGTCAAGTTAGGAACGGGAAATTTAACGGCTGCTGATTTGACAAAAGCCGATTTGAGAGGAGCTTTCTTGGCGAAAGCAACGCTCAGGGGTGGTCAGCTCAGTGGTGCTAACTTGGCAGGAGCAAATTTGCGGCAAGCCGACTTGGAAGGCAGTAATCTCTGTGCTGCTGATCTGCGCGACAGTAACTTGCGCTCAACAAATCTGGCTAAAGCAAATCTAAGCTGGGCAAATTTAACCCATGCAAGACTAAATGACACTATCTTGCAGGGAACGGTGTTCAACGGAACTCAATTTTGTGAGGCTTATCTGGATGGTCTAGATCTGTCTGGTGCTGACCTCAGTAGCGTGGATTTGAGCCAAGCTCGGTTCAAAAATAGTAGCTTGCAGCAGGCAAATCTAGAAGGGGCAAACTTGCGGGGGGCCGAGTTGCGATCGACGATCTTGGCACAGGCAAACTTGCGGGCAACCAATTTGAGTGGTGCTGATCTCCGCCGCGCCAATTTAGATGAGGCAATTTTGGAACGAGCACTCTACACGGAAACAACTCTATTTCCAGAGGGCTTTGACCCAGCGGCTCACGGCGCTTACTTGATCGATGACGAAGTAGCTGTTGCTTGAGAAATATCAAAATGATTTTTACAGAAAACTACACAGAAAATGCTGGGTCACTTAGCTTTGACATTCTCGCGTGTCACCACATGGAGGATCGAGAAGCGTGTTGGCAAAATCTCGCTCAAGAATTGATGCATGAACTGACAGTGCATCAGAATAAGCTGCGACAGGCGATCGCTCAACGCCATCAAGTCGAGGCTGAATGTAAACACCTAGCAGAAAAACTGGAAGAAAGTGAGGCAAAGAATCACGCGTTAATAGAGGCATCGGCTGCGCAGGCACAGCAGTTTGGTCAAGCCTTGAAACAATTGCGCCAAAATCAGGCCCAAATCATTCAAACTGAAAAGATGGCAAGTTTGGGTCAGTTAGTAGCGGGTGTTGCCCATGAAATCAATAACCCCGTGAATTTTATTTATGGCAATCTGCCTCACGCGGCTGAATATGTCCAAGACTTAATGCACTTGCTTCAGCTATATCAGCAGCATTATCCTCATCCTGCTCCAGCGATTGAAGCAGTAGCCACAACCATTGACCTTGATTTTCTAATTGAAGATTTACCTAAACTGCTGATGTCCATGAGAGTAGGCGCAGCACGCATCCAAAAGATTGTTTTGTCATTGCGTAACTTCTCTCGCTTAGATGAAGCGGAGATGAAAGAGGTTGATATCCATGAGGGAATTGAAAGTACGTTAATGATTCTGCAAAATCGGCTGAAGACCCGATCCAACCATTCTGAAATTTCTGTGCTAAAGGATTACGGAAAGTTACCCTTTGTAGAATGCTATGTTGGACAACTAAATCAGGTATTGATGAACGTCCTGGTAAATGCGATCGATGCTCTAGACGAACGGGATCAAGAGCGATCGCTTGATCAACAAATGCAACATCCTAGTACTATTAAGATCACAACGGCAGTATTACCCGACAATCAGATCGCTATCCGCATTGTTGATAACGGACTGGGCATTCCAGAACGGATTCAACAACGGGTCTTCGACCCTTTTTTCACCACTAAACCAGTCGGTAAAGGCACTGGCATGGGAATGTCTATTAGCTATCAGATTGTGGCTGCAAAACACAAAGGTCAGTTATACTGCCACTCTACACCAGGACAGGGAGCCGAATTTGTAATTCAGATTCCAATCCAACAGCAACCCTGTTAGAAACTCCAACATGATTTGACAAATTGTTCTTTAGCCTCGGTATTCGTCGCCGCAGTCGCCAATCGCTTTGTGCAAATCGCGCGATCGCGAGGTGACTTCTGCAATTCTTTGATAATCTTCCTCATCTAAGGCAAAACCAAAGACTCTGGCGTTGTCTGCAATATGCTCTGAAACACCGAGTCGTGCCCCTACGATCGCGCCTGCTACAGTGGGACGTTCCAGAACATATCGAACGGCTACATTTGTGATACTCACACCGTACTTTTTAGCAATCTGTTCTAGTATCTCTAGTAATTGCTGAAACAGATCCCAACCGCCCCATCTAGTAATCATATTCTTATATTTTCTAAGCGATGCCGTTGTTAATCCAGAATTTCCTGGTTCTGGCATTTTTAGAAATCGCTCAGATAACAATCCACCCCCTGCCGTTCCATACGCTAATAGGCGAATGTTATTTTTCTCGCAGAATTTCGCCATGCGTGAACTTGGACGTTGATCAATAATTGAATATTGGACTTGATTAGAAACAATTTTGATGCCAGACTTTACGATGACTTCCAGGTGATCAGTGTCAAAATTCGTTAACGCCAAATGTCTAATTTTTCCTTCTTGCTGAAGATCTGTCATATGCTTCAACGCTTCTAAATAATTTTTATCTTGATAATCCCACCAATGAAACTGCATTAAATCTAGCGTTGATACTCCCATTCGTCGCAGTGAAATATTAATATTGTCCTCAACAATCTTTCGAGTCATTCGACCCGGACGAGGAACCCATTTTGTAAAAGCTTGAAGCTGAGAAACTGTATCTTCTCCGCGATCGTTGATTAATTGTTTACGAAATTCGCCAATAAAATCTTCCGCAGGACCATAGTGATCGGCTAAATCCCAGGTTGTAAATCCGGCATCGACGTAGTCAAACATCGCCGCGATCGCTTTGCGCCGATCGATTCCGCCATGCGCTCCTGATACTTGCCACATTCCGTTAAGAACTCGGCAAATTTTCAGATCAGACGTAAATTGAAATTGGCTCGCTTCAGGTAGAGGCATGGAGATGCAGATAGAACAGCGTGAGTTCATTTAAAGGCAAAGAGGCGCTTTGTGCAACGCCTCTAGAACTGCTATTGAGTTAGAATCTAAACTCAATTAGCTCACCGAAATTGATTAGCTAACTCTGAATTAACCAACTTTCGTTGCATTAACATCTACTGTATCTGCCGATGCAGTTTCTCCATTCATGGAAGCAGTTTCCCCTGTTTTCTGCGCTTTGAGACGATCCATTAATACAGTCGATACCTCAGCAACTAGTAAACCAAGCACGACAGTATCATCGATCTGACCAATTAAAGGAACGAAGTCAGGTAGCAGATCGATTGGGCTGAAGATGTAAAGGAGGGAACCCAGAATGATGAGCCAGCGATACTTAGAGTTGCGAATTGTGTTGCGATACCAGTCGTAAAACGGAAGTTTCATATTTTTTGTCCCTCATCTGATGTATTTATAATGTCAAATTATGGCGGAGTAGTCTGGTGTGGAAAACTGTCGAAAGACGTGGGGGAGAACCGACTAAGGATGAGAGATGAGGGATGAAGAAATGATTGTGGGGCTATGAGAGGAAGACGTTGCTCACTTATTTGATCCTTGGATTCGCTTTTTTGGGATTGGCGTTGGGCTATCTTCCAGGTTTGCGGATGAATCGGGCGACGATCGCGCTGGTGGGGTCTGGCTTGCTGATTGGAGTGGGATCAATTGGTTTAGAAGAGGCGTGGCGGGCGATCGATGCAAAAACGATTGTCTTTTTGCTCAGCATGATGATTGTCAACGCAAATCTTGCTTATGCAGGCTTCTTTCGAGTTGCTTTGGTAGGACTGCTGAGAGTCACGCGCAGTCCCTTTGGGGTTTTAGTGATGCTGACCTTTGGGAGCGGCGTTTTGTCGGCGGTTCTTCTCAACGATACGATCGCATTGATTTTCACCCCCTTGATTCTGGGCCTGGCTCAGGCCCTCAAGCTCAATCCAATTCCCTATCTACTAGCACTGGCAGGGGCAACCAATATTGGCTCTGTAGCAACGCTGAGCGGCAATCCGCAAAATATTTTGATCGGGTCATTCTCAAAGCTCAGCTATTTAGACTTTGCGCGATCGCTTACTCCAATTGCACTGCTCGGACTTGCCATTCAGATCGCGCTACTTTGGTGGTTTTATCCAGAAGTGCGCTCTGTGCAAGCGATTGAAAATTTCTCTCTACCTAATACTCGTATCTTTAAACCGTTATTTTTGAAAACGATTGTGCTCACTACCGGACTTTTGGTCGCGTTCGTGTCCGGGTTGCCGTTGGCGGAAAGCGCGATCGCGGCAGCAAGTCTACTCCTGATCACTCGTCGCGTTAAGCCCGAACGAATGCTGAGAGAAGTAGATTGGAATCTGCTCGTCATGTTTTCTGGGCTTTTTATTCTGACTAAAGTTATTCAAAATCTGAACGTCTTAACATCGCTGAGTCAATTTATTACAAGTTCTGCAACGCTATTAGGTATTACTGCACTGCTTTCTAACATCGTTTCTAATGTGCCTGCGGTGCTGCTGCTTCACCCATTGATTGCTCCCGACGATCACCAATCTTGGTTACTCCTCGCCGCTGGCTCAACGTTAGCCGGAAATCTCACGATCTTTGGTTCGGTTGCCAATTTGATTGTTGTTGAAGCTTCTTCAAGTCTTGGGTACAAGCTCTCGTTTTCAGAGCATCTCCGTTTTGGGTTGCCGCTCACGCTTCTGACGCTAGGAGTTGCGTATTTCTGGCTTCAAAACTTTCATTAATTGATGGGGAAGGAATTGATGAAAAAGGGAGCCTTCAAGAATCTCAGGCAGTTCCAACCGACTTGCATTACTTGTTAGCGATTCTTTGAAGCTTGGCGGAGCCAATCGCGAGTGGTGTCGAAAATTAATTGGGAATTAACGTTGCTAATGGGTTGGTTTGCCCAAATTCTGAACGACAGGTCACGAGTTGTGAATTATTTCGGTATTCTAGAGAAGTGAGTTCAACAAACTTAATATTTTTCAGTCGAAATCTATCCCTCTCAGTATTCTGCGATCTTCCCTAACTTGTTTATGAAATGCATCATCGATCGCCGCGCTCAGTTTTCGGCAAGTCATCGGTACTATTTGCCAGAACTGAGTGAAGCCGAAAATTTTGAGCGGTTTGGAGCCTGCGCTCGCTATCTTGGGCACGGACACAACTATGTTCTCTATGTCTCAATGCTGGGCGATCTAGACGAATATGGCATGGTGCTTAACTTGTCGGATGTAAAGCACGTCATCAAAAAAGAAGTTACCAGTCAGTTAGACTTTTCGTTTCTCAACGAGACTTGGACGGAGTTTCAGGAGGCTCTGCCAACTACTGAAAATATTGCGCGATCGATTTGGCATCGACTTGCTCCTCAGTTACCAATCGTTCGCATTCGAGTCTACGAACATCCTGAACTTTGGGCTGACTACTTAGGAACCAATATGGAAGCTTATCTTACTATTAGCACGCATTTTAGCGCCGCTCATCGTTTGGCTCGTCCTGACCTGAGCTTTGAGCAAAACTGCGAAATTTATGGCAAATGTGCTCGTCCCAATGGTCATGGTCATAACTACCACTTGGAAGTGACGATTAAAGGAGACATTGATCCGCGCACGGGTATGAGTGCAGATTTGGTCGCGTTTCAACAAGCAGTGGATGATTTTGTCGTCGAACCGTTTGATCACACCTTTCTAAATAAGGACATTGCTTATTTCGAGAAAGTGGTTCCAACGGCAGAAAATATCGCAGTTCACATTCGCGATTTGCTGGAAGCGCCGATTAGCAAAATTGGGGCGCAACTTTATAAAGTGAAGCTGATTGAGAGTCCGAATAATTCTTGTGAAGTGTATGGTTCTGGTGTTGCTGATCCGATCGCGTCTATGATGCGCGAACCCGCTACAGTAAGCGTTTAAGAACCTTTGGACTGTCAAGAGTAGTGCAGAAGCGCCTAGAATTGCACGGGCGCTTTTGGGTATTCTTCAACCTTGCGAATGAATTTTGATCCGTCAAAAGCCAGTAGCGCGATCGCACATTCTCGCTAATACTAGCTACCAAGTAAATAGATAGAGAGTAATTTATGGCTTCTCCTACACCCCTCCACGGCACCGATCTGGTGGATTGTGCTAGAGCTAACGCGAAACAAGGCGTCGAGACGGCAGCTAATCTCTGCGGCTATGGTAATGACCTCAATACCTTCCGGGCAGAACTTGAAAAAGCCTGCAACGATATGCGAATTGAGTTCAATGAATTGAGTGATTTAATCAAAGATAATCAGGTTTCGGTTGGCATAGATGGCACTACGATCGCGCCTGACACGAAAGCAGAACTTTAACTGATCCGCCCTTTTTGCTTCTTTTCAAAGTATTGCTGGTGATCTGCTGTTGCTAACCAATACTCAGATGCTGGCTGAATCTGAGTGACGATTTCTTTTTTGTACCTGCCAGAACAGCTTAAATCATCTCTTGACTGTCTTGCCCTTTGCATCTGTTCAGCGGTGTGACAAAAAATGACTGAGCGATATTGCTCCCCACGATCTGCTCCCTGCCGATTCAAACTGGTGGGATCATGAATGCGCCAGAATACTTCTAGCAGTTCGGCATAGCTGATGACGCTCGAATCGTAGTTAATCTGACAGACTTCCGCGTGTCCGGTAATGCGAGATAGAACGTCCAAATAGCTTGGGTTCTCGAAGTGTCCGCCCATGTAGCCGACTGATGTTGAAACGACACCTTTGGTGGCGCGGAAAGCCGCTTCCGTGCCCCAAAAGCATCCCGATCCAAATGTTGCAGTCTCCACAATAGATTTAGTTAGGAATCCAACATTTTAGAAACGCTCAGCACGTCTTTGTCACCTCGACCTGAGCAATTGATGACAATACGAGGGCTGCCTTCTAGTTGAGGACAGAGAGTATCGAGATAGGCGATCGCATGTGCCGTTTCTAAAGCAGGAATAATGCCTTCTAATTGCGACAGTCTCTGAAATGCTGTTAATGCCTGCTCGTCAGTTACGGCATAGTATTCTGCTCGTTCTGTTTCCATCAAGTAGCTGTGTTCCGGTCCAACTCCCGGATAGTCTAGCCCGGCGCTAATCGAATGAGGTTCAATGACCTGACCATCTTCATCTTGCAGCAGATAACTCATTGCGCCATGCAGTACGCCGACTCGTCCTTTCGTTAACGTTGCCGCATGTTTCTCGGTGTCAACTCCATGTCCTGCGGCTTCGACGCCAATCATGCGAACCGAGCGATCGCCCATAAATTCGTGAAATAAGCCCATCGCGTTAGAGCCGCCACCGACGCACGCCAGTAACATATCTGGCAGTCCGCCCCACTTTTCTTGACACTGAGCGCGAGTTTCTTCACCAATCATTGCGTGAAAATCCCGCACAATCATCGGATAGGGATGAGGACCTGCTACCGAACCGAGAATATAATGCGTGGTTTCAACGTTTGTCACCCAATCGCGGATCGCTTCAGAGGTCGCATCTTTGAGCGTTCCAGTGCCCGCTTCCACAGGACGCACTTCTGCACCCATGAGCCGCATCCTGAACACATTAAGGGCTTGCCGATCCATGTCGTGGACGCCCATATAAATCACGCACTGTATACCAAATCGAGCGCATACTGTTGCTGTGGCGACGCCATGCTGTCCGGCTCCGGTTTCAGCAATGATGCGCTGTTTGCCCATCCGTTTGGCAAGGAGAGCTTGTGCGATCGCATTATTAATCTTGTGAGCGCCCGTGTGGTTTAAATCTTCTCGCTTGAGATAAATTTGTGCACCTGTGCCATCAGGTTTCGCGTAGTGCGCGGTTAATCGTTCTGCAAAATAGAGCGGACTCGGGCGACCCACATAATCACGCAGTAGTCCTCCAAGTTCTGCTTGAAAGCTTGGATCTTTGCTGTAGTGCTTGTACGCAGTTTCTAACTCGGTCAAAGCAGGCATGAGGGTTTCAGGAACATACTTACCGCCGAACTTACCAAATCTTCCAAGTGCATCAGGGCGATTTTCCGAAGCGACACTGTTCTGGTTGGGAGAAAGCGGTGTAGTCGTCACAATCTGAACCCAGTAAAGTACAGCCTTCATTGTATCGGGACTTAGAGCAGAATTAAACCACGATCCTTTGGAGTTTGGCAATGTCAATCGCAAGTCAATTTGATCGCCCTTTCAAGGCATCCATTCCAAACCTATTCCAATGCGATCGTCGCGCTCCTGCCGAGAATTCTGCCGCTGAAGATCAGTCGAAATTCTTAAGTGATGCGTTACCGCATACCCAAACGAAAGCGTTGAGAGTCCGACCTCCGAATCACTTCCGGGAGCCACCCAACTTTGGCTTAACGCAATATCTGCTCCGCCGCCTCGCGACAGTACGAGTAGAACCCGAACTCCTAAAGTTGCGCCGCTTGTAGAGTATCGATCGGTTTCTAGATGCCGATAGCCAACCACCGGAGCGACATTGACATAGCTTCCTAGAGGACGCAAATAGTAGTTTAAGTTCGCACCGATCGCACTTCGTCCCTTAAACGTTGTTTGATAGTCTCCGCTTAGGGTCAGTCGAGTTTTACCAACCCTCAGATCTTCAATGCCCAGAGCCAGCCCTGGATCGTCTTCTGGTGAAAATCGCAAATATCCTATCCGCGCCCGAGTCCGAAAGCTGGGATCATTCTGAATGTCATCAGCCACTGTTGGAACTTCTTTTAACCATCGTTGCAGCACAGGGCTATTTTGAATGATTTGAGGATCCAGATCGATTGAGGTTGGTTCATCTCCCAACGCTGGACTTGTTCCCACTAATACTCCTAGCCATGCCAATAAAACTCGTTTCATCCGCGCTCCGCACTCAGAACCTGCATCCAACCTGATGCATAATACTGACTGTTGCGTGTTCTATCCAACACAATTCTCGAAGCTTTAAATTAAAAAAGCGGCTCTGACTTAACAGAACCGCCATCACCAAGGGGTAACTTGGATTGGTCTTAACGAACTTTTCCGTGTGCCGAAACCATATCAATCGGCTTGATGGTGTACAGTTTCAACAACTGCCAACCGTTAGAGAAATAGTACGGTAACTTCTGAAGCGTTTTTGTGATTTTGGAGCCTTGCTTAGCTGCGATCGCGCTCAATTTCTCGTTGTTCTGAACGCAGGTTTCCAGTCGCTTGTAAAAATCTGGATGCTTCACGTTTAAAGTGACGGGGAAGACGCGACCAGCGGTTTCATTGGTCTTCTCAATTACTTCATACTCAAACTCGCGGGTGTTCAAGCCCAGCGACTCGTAGAAGCCTGAGCGCTGAATATCGTTCAAGTACATCGTCGCGAACACAGACAGCAGGAAGAAACGACACCACAACTTCGCTTTCCAGTCATTTAGAAACTGAGGCTGGGCACGCATAACAGCATCAAAGAAGTCGCCGTGGCGATTCTCGTCCTGACACCAGTTATCAAAGAATTTGAAAATAGGATAGAGCCGATCTTCAGGGTGCTGATCGAGATGATGGAAAATTGTGATGTAGCGCCAGTAGCCGATCTTCTCAGACAAGTAGGTGGCATAGAAGATGAACTTCGGCTTGAAGAAGGTGTATTTACGGCTCTTGGTCAAGAAGCCCAAATCTAAAGACAGATTGAAGTCTGACAAGGCTTTGTTTAAGAAGCCTGCATGACGGGCTTCATCCCGTGCCATTAACGCAAACCCTTCAGCCAAGAGGGGATGACGGTCTTTGAGCTTGCGAGACAGTTCTTTGTAGAGTAAGAAGCCAGAAAACTCCGCTGTGCAAGAGCGTTCTAGAAATTCCACAAACATTTTGCGGGTTTCACCATCAATATGATCCCAGGATTGCTCGAACTCAGCATCCCGCACAAAGTGATGGCGATTGTAGTCGGTGCGAAACTCTTGGAGGAGCGCCCGAATCTCATCTTCGTTGCACGATAGATCCATTCTCGCCATCTCTTCAAAGTCGGTGGTGTAAAACCGAGGCGTCAGAATGGTTTCTTTCGCTGGAACTTTGATTCCAGGGCGCAGTTCTTCAAAGCTAGGTTTTTTAAGGGAATCTACCATGAGTATCCGATCGCTCTTGATAAGGGTTTCCTCTGGCAAAGTGGCGATAAGTCCACCACAGAGTACGAGTTACGTCCCTCAGTGTACCAAGCTTGCAGCAACGAAATTCTGCGATCGCGTTAAGACTTGCAACAGATATTTACATTTCTCAATAGAGAGTTTCAGGGCTTGCAGTGTCAGATTCTGGCGAATCCTGCGTAAAGTTTTTATGATGATTCATAGTAGTCTCTAAAGCGTCACTGAGAATCTATGAACAAAGTTGGCACGACCTATGTTCTATGGTTAGGAGGACTGCTAGGCTTTGCAGGACTACACCGCTTGTATAACGGCGAAGTCCGCACAGGTTTGCTATGGCTGTTTACCTGGGGATTATTTGGGGTCGGTCAGTTGGCCGATCTAATTTTCATTCCAAAGATGGTGGAGTCGCATAATGCTCGGCTGGGTAGCGGTCAGGGAACTGTGCCTCAAATTCAGGCAGTTGCGCTTGCCCAAACTCCGATCGCAGACCCATTGGGGCTTCGCTTCTCGAAGCAGCAGATCCTGATCGATTTGTTGAAAGCAGCGGATGCCAGAGGCGGCAAACTCTCAGTTACGCAAGGGGTAATGGCAACCGGAATCGGATTTATTGAGATCGAAGCTCTGCTGGGAGACATGCTAAAGAGCGGGTATGTCGAGGTCAGCAACGATCCCGAAACCGGGATTGTTTTATACGAATTCAAAGAATTATCGTAGCCGTTGAATCCCTATATCCCTTCATGAAAAAGCGCGATTAGATTTCTAATCGCGCTCCATTGTTTTTAGAATTCCCTTAATTTCTCGCGAGCCATTTCTGTCCGTTGAGACGCTGCACCGCTCCATAGACCAGCAGATCTAACGTGACTCGGCGCTCATCGATGAGAAAAGATTCCATGGTGCTGAAGCGATCGCTTTCTGCACAAGAAAATCCTTTCAATCCATTAATAGTTTCATCGAAGAAGAAGATATTGAATTCTCGCAATTGCTTTTGATTGGATTGCCACTTGCCAACAATCTGCCAGCATTCCGGAGACTGATTGTAGCCTTTAATCGGAATTTTGCGCTTTTCAAACGTGAGATCGAGCGACGTTGCGCCCATCGTTTCGAGTCCTTTCTTCAACGCAGGAATATAGTGTTGCTGGATAAATTCGGTAAACGGCTTATCTTCTAGCGCGGGCGGCTTCTCTTTTTTGGCTTTAGCTGGTTTCTCGCCATCTGCCGCCGCTTTGGCCTTAGCCGCAGGCTTTTCACCATCTGCCGTCGCCGCTCTGGCAGCTTTCGCCTTGGCCGCGGGTTTTTCAGCATCCGGTGAGCTGTCAGCTGTCTCTTCGGACGTCTCTACCGCTGCTTTCACGGCTTTATCGGATGGAGAATCCGGCTTTGTGGTTTTCGCAACTTTTGGAACCGTTGCGTTAGGATTGTCCTCAGCATTTACAGCGTCGGGATCAGGCGCATTCGCAGTCGGAATATCGGTAGTGGCAGGATCGCCTGTGCCCTTAGTATGTTCGTCTACAACATCTGGTGCCATCTGAGCAGTTGAGTCTATCTGCTTGGTGGTTGTAGGCGGCTTGGTTTCCGCATCGTCTGGGCGCTTGGTCTCTTCGTCTGACATGGCTCACAATCCTTTCATTGAGCAATTCGATTCAATGATAGCGAACTGTGGAGCCTGAAAGATGAGGGTTAGCGGATAGGAGGGAATAGATTGGAGCTAAATGTAACAGTTGAAGGTCAGGGATATCCAATTTTATGTCTACATGGGCATCCGGGATCGGGGCGCAGTATGCGGGTGTTTACTCAGCATCTTTCTAAGCGATTTCGGACGATCGCGCCGGACTTGCGGGGCTATGGTCAAAGTAAGACGCGTCAAGACTTTGCCATGACGGATCATCTGAACGATTTGGAGCGGGTACTTGATCGCTATGCCATCGATCGCGGTCTCATTTTAGGCTGGTCATTGGGTGGAATCTTGGCGTTGGAACTGGCCGTCAAATATCCAGAACGGTTTAGCGGCCTCATTCTTGTTGCAACGGCAGGGCGCCCGTGGAGCGATCACCCGCCCGTGAGTTTACAGGATAATGTGTATACCGGGATCGCGGCGCTTCTCAACTCGATCAAGCCAGGATGGGATTGGAATATCGAAACTTTTGCGAAGCGATCGCTGTTTCGCCACTTGATTCAGCAGCATACGCCGTCTGCCTATCAATACATTGCAGACGACGCCATTTACGCGTTCCTAAATACGTCGCCAGCAGCAAACCGGGCGCTCAATACAGCGATGCGAGGAGGCTACACTCGCGTTCAAGGATATGAAAAGATTGATTGTCCGTGTCTGATGCTGGCAGGAGAAGCGGATCGGCACATCAGCGCGATCTCTAGCCTAGAAACGGCGAAAGCCTTGCCAAACTGTGAGTCAAAGGTTTACCCGAATACTGCGCATTTGCTGCCGTGGGAGATCCCGACTCAGATTCTAGAAGATATTGATCACTGGCTGGAGTGGCATCCAGAGGCGATTAGCACAACTGCATAGAACTTGCAGAAGAGAACAAACCCCTCATCAGATGCTTGTTGTCTCTCTTAAAACTGACCGCTCAAAATTCCAGAGGGCACTACGCGATCGTTTTTGTCATCGTACACGGTTAAGTTCTTCGGCTTGCATCGCATTACTTTGGCAGTAATGTTTTGTGCCCCTTCGCGCTCTAAATCTTCCAGGTATCCACCTTGACTCGACGCTGCCATTTTCTGCGCCGGGAACGGGCCAAAATAGTAGATGCAGCGCGGATTTTCTGTTCTAATTTCAACCCACCAAGCCAGGCCGACCGCATCTAGAAGAGTTGTCAGAAGTTCGTTCATAAGATCAAATGCCACTTACATTACAGAACTGTTTGTGAACGTTTTGAAGTTTGCTCAAAAACTCAGTGCTACGTTTCACACTAAACGAGGTTGCCCAAAAAAACCTCTGCTCTACTATGACTTGCAAACGAAATGCAAGCACAGGTTTCTTTATACTGCCTTGCATTTCGTTTTGCAATCGTCTTTGTGTCCAAATCATGCGGGGATCGCATTGGAGATCATGTTGTCTTGACTGAATCAAGATGAATCGTAGTTGTCCAACGTTGCCGAAACACCTCGTAGAGCGTCATTCCTGCGGCAACCGAAGCATTTAGGCTAGGAGTCTCACCTTGTAAGGGGATAGACACTAGGATATCGCAACTTTTTTGAGTAAGAAGATTTAATCCTTCTCCTTCCGCACCAATCACTAAAACAGAAGCTTTGGCAAATTTCACAGTATGAATTGGCTGACTGGTTTCGGCGGCGGTTCCATAAATCCAGAACCCAGCTGCTTTGAGATCATCTAAAGCTCGAGCAAGGTTAACAACTCTTGCGATCGGAAGCTTGTCTAGCGCACCTGCTGCCACTTTCATCACAGTAGAAGTGACACCCACAGCACGACGCTGGGGAATGACGAGTCCTTGCGCTCCTAGCGCTTCAGCCGTCCGAACAATTGCCCCTAAATTGTGGGGATCAGTAATGCCATCGGCGACAATGATTACAGGCTGATCGGTAGCGGCTTTTGCCTGCTCGATCAGATCGCTTAGCTCCAAGTATTCATGGGCTGCTACTTGAGCGGCGATGCCTTGATGATTCGCGCGATGAGTAATTTGATCCAATCGCTGAGGGGAAACTTCATCGATCACGGCACCATTCGCTTTCGCTTGATTCAGCAACCCATGAAAGCGGCTGTCATACCGGAGCCTAGAAGTAACCCAAATTTTGTTTAAGGTGCGATCGCCCTCCAAGGCAGATAAGAGCGTGTGGCGTCCATACAGCAGATCGAGAGATTCTTCTGCTTCTGCAAACGGTGAACCAACCTCGGCATCTAAGGCGCGATCGTAGTCTCGTTTGTTGGCACCGCTAAAGCTTCCGTAGCGACTCTCTTTGCCTTCGCGAAACTCTCGCCCGGGTTTACCAAATTGTCGATCGCCAGAACTTGGGCGAGAATCGCCCTCAAATCGTCGCTCTCGTGACCCACTCCGATGTTCATCCCGGTCAAATCGCTTGCCGCCACCCGTCTCAGGTCGCCGATCTCGCGATTCAGGACGGGTCGAGCGCTCAGGTTTACCAAATCGTCGATCACCAGAACTTGGGCGAGAATCGCCCTCAAATCGTCGCTCTCGTGACCCACTCCGAT